>JAFTMY010000040.1 GCA_017452165.1 Clostridia bacterium
ACATCAATACTCATCATCATATTTCTATTTAAGTCAGTTAATTCTGCTACCATATTATCTTTAATATAACTAGCATATTCTTTTAAGAAAATAACTCTACCATATTTATTTCCCATTTTGAAATAATCACTTTCAAACTCCATAGTATCTGGACAAATAAAATCTTTAAAACTGTGTCCTTTTCTCATATTTTGTATAAAGTCAAAAGTGAAAGAATTTTCTTCACCTGCTCTATAAAAATCGTGAAACATACGAAGTCTATCAACTGCGTCTAGTTCTATACATTTTGAGCCTAATTGTGAAAAATGTGCAGATAAATCTGCACCAATTCTTCCAAAATAATTTCTTGCTTCTTCAACACTTTTTTTATTAACAGAAATTGTTAAAAACTTTTCTTGTGTAATTCCATTTGCACCCGTTCCTTTGTCTAATAGCATTTTATTATATTCTTTTCTATATTCGTCTAAGTTATCTTCTGCAAGTGGCAAAAGTATGTTTTTCTCAAAATCAACCTTATTTAATCTTCTGTTCAGTATAGTAATTTTTGTAGTAGCACCTGTATCAAATGAATTTAATAATTCACTATATTCTAAAAACATAGCCTCTTTATCTGCTCTACTTGCTACTGCATAATTTATATCTGTAAATCTATAACATTTAGAAAACTTATTTTTGCCTACTTGAAATACTCCATCTTGCCATATTTTATTAACAGGAATTATATCTTGAACACATTTCGGTACTACAAAAACTTCTTTATCCTGCTTGAATAACATTTTCAATGTTTTCATTCTTTAAATCCTCCTTTTCAATTTTGTCTTTTAATAATTCATAATAATAATTTGTTGGCTTGAAGGTTAATCGTTTAGGAATAAGAAACTCTGACTTAATCCAAGCGTATATAAACTTTTCAGCAGTCATTCCGTTATATGTTATAAATCCAAGTGCAGCAAAAGGTGCAGCACCTAAAATACATACCCAAGATAATGTTTCTATTCCAAACTTGCCTTTTAATAAAAAATAGAGTAGCACTGCTACTCCACAAGCCAATATAGAAAAAATGAACTGTCGTAGTGACAGTCCAAAGAATATACTTTCAGTATAGTTTCGTATTTCTCTATTTATCTTAACTTCCATATAATCCTACCTTTCTCTATCTTTATTTTTATTAAAACTTTTTATAACACTTACTTTAATATCGTCACTTATTGGTGAATCTGGCTCACCATAAAAATCATTATTTACAGCAGTATGCAAATCTAATTCACCTCTACCTAAATTAACATCTTTATAAAGGTTTCCCTCTTTATCTTTGTAAACAGGTCTGTCCCAACTATCAATGCCTACTAACTTTATTTTTAATTCTTCTTTTTTTACAAAAGTATCTGCTAAATTTCCACCTTCAATTACTTTTTGATAATCATTAAGCGCTTTTTTTATATCATCAGAATAATAATAGCCATAACCCCAACTTAAATTATTATCTTTAATTTCATAATTAATTCCTATTATATATTCTGGTTTTTCATCAACAACTCTTTCAACTAACACAATAGGTTGTCCATTTCTATCACCTGTTAATAATACTGTCATATCATTATAACTTTCATATTCTTTACCTATAAAATCATTGTACTCATATTGAATAAGATTTTTGTTATCTCTTATCCATTGTTCTAACATTTCATAAGTTGAATATCTTGTGTTTCTGTATTCTTCACTTTTCATAAACTTTGCAGACACATAATCGCAAAAGTCATAACTAATATCACATTCTGGGTTATCTGAGTTTTTTAACATATCTTGTAAAAAATCATATCCTAAAACAAAATTAAGATATGCCCTTTCACTTGGCACATCTATATCTTTCATCATATAAGTTTCATCAATATATTCTTTAATATTTTGTTTTAAACCTATTGTATTTAATGATACTGTTTCAATACTCTCTTTATTTTCATAATCTCTTTTAGATTCATAAATATTAACTAAATTCTCTTTATCGTTATCAAAATTAACATCATCTGCCTCAATGATATAACCTTTATATTCCATTGTTTCAAACAACGCTAATCCCTCAAAATAATTCATTATATCTGGTGTATCTAATTCTGTATTTTTATCTAAAAACTCTTTTGTAATTCCATTGTCTGCACAATATTGCAAATAGTTTTGTACTCCATCTTTATAATCAATATCTTCTGGATATAACTCGTGTATTGAGTTCCATATACTATAATGAACTTCTGGTGTCATATATCCTATTTGCCATCCTTCTTCTAAAAGGTTATAAATATAATAATCAAAATTAAAATCCCACTCTGGAACATTAGAATAACCCTCTCGATAATTTTTAGTAATCGGAGTAAATTCTATTGCCTCCTCGCTAGAAGAATTACTACAAAGAGTATTTGTTTCATTAGTATCAGATTTATATAAAATATAATCTACCTTTTTATCTTGATGTTCCATACTGTCTTTTAAGAATTCTTCTATTCTGTTTTTTTCTTTTTCAACAAATTCTTTCATATAATCTTTTTCCTTTCTATAATCCCATCATCTCTCTAACAACACGATCTGATAGTTTAATTGTTCCTACTAGAACTAACATATTAAATACTAATTCACCTATATATTTCCAAACTTGTGTGACTGCTGCTGCACCTGTATCAACAACAGGTGGACTAGACGCAAATAATGAAAATATAATGCAAGATAAAACTATAATTGCACCCTCTAAACATACTGCGCAATATGATTTAATAAAACTCTTACCAACTTGTTGTGTTGGCTCACCTGCAAATGTTGATAAAGGAACAGGTGCAATAGCAGTATATAAATATAATTTAAAGAATCTACCATATACAGTCATAATCATTATGAAAGATAAAACTGTTATAAATAAGCCACCTATCAATGTGACTGCCCATAATGGTATTGACTCAAAAAAGCCACAACTTTCTACTGCTGTTATAATCTCTTGTGGCAATACTG
>JAFTMY010000041.1 GCA_017452165.1 Clostridia bacterium
AATAGTGTTGGTGATTTTAAAAATGCTACTAATGGTCAAAAGACAATTTATTTTAAAATCACAGCAAGTGGATATAATGATACCTATGGGCTTGGTTATTTAACAATTAACAAAGTTTCACTTAAAGTAAAAATTGGTGATTTAAGTGGAACTTATGGAGATATTCCAAATGTTGATGGTGTTAGTTACGATATAATTGACGGAAGTCTTGTTTTTGGCGAAAGCATAAAACTCAATTTCAATACAAATGCAACAAAACTTAGCAGTGTTGGGGAATATAAGATATTTGGCGAGTTAGATAAAAGTGAAAACAACTACACAGTAACTTTTGAAGATGGAAAGTATAATATTAATAAAAAATCTTTAGTTGTTAAGGTTAATGATATTACAGGAATATACGGTGAACTTTCATTGTCTCATAATGATTATACAGTTGATAAAAATCACGGAGATATTGTAAATAATGATGATTTAGGTGTAACACTTATTTATTCAACAACAACTTTTGATACGGGTATTTATGATATAACTTTCACTTGGACTAACAATAACTATGATGTAACTTTTGAAAAAGGAACACTTACTATAAACAAAAGACAAGTTTACATTGTTATTAATAACTCTTCTAGCACTTACGGAGAAAAAATTGTTTTAAAGGGTAAGGGTGAAGGTTATTTAATTACAAATGGTAGTTTTGTAAATGATGACGAAACTATTTGTGATTTTAAAATTACAACAACTGCAACAAGTTTTAGTGATGTAAATGGTGCAGGATATATTATATCTAGTCAATATAATGAAATGAAAAACTATGATATTTATGTAACTAACGGAACTTACACAGTGCTAAAAAGGGTAATTGACTTTAAAGCAAATGATTCATCGAGTGCTTATGGTGATGATATAAAACTAAATGGTTACACTATTACAAGTGGTAGTTTTAAAAACGATGATTTAAATCTTGCTAATATTTCAGTATTAACTGATGCTACAAGTTTAAGTAATTATGGTAGTTATGATATAACATTTAACTATGAAAATCTTAATAACTATACCTTTAATTTTATAAATGGTAAATATGAAATATTGAAGAGAGTTGTTAAGTATAAAATATATGACAGTTTAAGTTATTACGGCGAAAATGTAGTAAAGAACGATTATGAAATTATTGAAGGTAATTTTATAGGTGATGATGAAAATCTTTGCGACTTTGATATTAATTTCAGCATTACAAATAGAACTGTTTCGGGAGAATATAAAGTAAAAGCAGTTTATAATTCGCTCGATAACTATGAGATTGTGTGTGATGATGGAAAATATCAAGTATTAAAGAGAAAAATTAAATTACAAATTAACAATCATTATGGAACTTATGGAGATGAAATATCTTTAAAGGCTTATGAAATTATTAATGGCAGTTTTATAGATGAAGATATAAAGGATTTTTCAATAAATCTTTCAACAACTGCAACTATTACTAGTGATATTGGTAGTTATGAGATTAACGGAACTTGCAAGTCTATGCAAAACTATGAGTTTTATATAGAAAAGGGAATTTATATAATTAATCCAAGACAAGTTCAAATTAAACTTTTAAATCAAAGTGGAATTTATGGTTATGCTCCTGCTCTTGAACCAATTTATGAAGTAACTTATGGAAGTATAGTAAATAATGATGACTTAATTTTATCTCTTAGCACTTGTGCTGATTCTAATAGTTCGGTTGGAGAGTATATTATTACAGGTAAAAGTAACAATAAAAACTATGATTGTATTATTACTCTTGGAACTTATGTTGTGGGTAAAAGAGAAATAAAAATTGAACTTTTGAGTCAAAAAGCACCACATCTTGGTAGATTTGAAATAGACCAAAATGCCTATAAGATAGTATACGGAACAGTCTTAACTGACGATAAACTCAATGTTAGTATAAACTCAGACTATAAAAAAACATCATTTTGGAGTGAGTATAGCATAAACGCAACTTATGATAACAAAAACTATGATGTTGTATTTGTAAATGCTTCAAACTCATTAGATGAAAATAATTCTAGTGATGACGGCTCACAAAGTATTGCTACTTTAAAAGTTGAAATATCTATCTATGACGGACTTATTCTATTGGCAATTTTAATTATAATAATCTTTATTATTGTATTTATTTGCAAGGCAACAAGTAGAAAGAAAAAGAAGAATAAGAAGAAAAAGGGAACTAAGAAAAAATCTAGTAAAAAAACAAGTAGTAATCAAAAGAAGAAATCTTCTAGCAAAAAATCTAATAAAAAATAAACAAATTAAAAGCAAACATTAAAAAAGTTAGTGTTTGCTTTTTTTATGAGTAAAGTTAAAATAGGTTGATGATAAAAAATGGGATTTTATATAATCATAAATATAACTTAAAAAAAAACATACAAAAAAGGGTATTGATAATTCAATACCCTTGAAATTTCGAAAAGTGATGTGCGCACTCTTCGCCATTTGAAACCGAAGTGGAAATCAAATATCCAACTCCAACAAAGCAACCTTAAGGCACATGAAAGGTCTTACTTAGTGCTGCTGCGATCAAGCTCTGACACGGTTCATAAGGTTTCATTGCTTAAGACCTTGTTATCAACATCAATTGTTTGACGCAACCTCCCATAACAAATGTCTAATAGTGTGGTCAATCCTGCTATAGTAGATCTCAGGTTACAGGGCACTACTAGCTCCCCATTTAGCACATCATTAAATTTATAGCACATTTTATTATTTAAGTCAAGCAATTTAATTAGTCTAATTTTAACGATATATGACAAATAATGAAAATTTGTGTAAATTTTTATAAACTTTAGCATATAAATTATTATAAAAACTATTATTAATTATTTATTTAAGCAAAAATGCTAAATATTTATATAATAAATTTTGACTTAATTTAACATTTTTGGTAATATTGTATCGTAGGAGTGTTTATGGAGCGTTACTATGTAGAAGAAAATAAAAATGCTAAAAGATTTATAAACGCATATAATAGGCTTGATCAAGGACTTCGTGATATTTATTCAATTAAGAGAACTTTAAACTATTCTGATATGATAAAAAAGGTTGCAACGGTTAACACTGTTGTTAAAAAGTTTGAAGATGAACTAATTAACTATGGTAGGCTTAGAAATGCTATTGTTCACGATAATAGTGATACAATCATTGCTGAACCAAACATATCTGTAGTTGAAAAACTTGAGAAAATTGCAAGACTTATCAACACACCACCAAAGGTTGTTGATTGTCTTAAAAAAAGAAAAGTTTTTGTTGCTCAAGGAGATGCAACTTTAAAAGATGTAATTTATGAGATGGGTAAAAAAGGTTACTCAATTATTCCTATTTATATTTGCGGAACACTTATTGGTGTGCTTAATAGAAAGATGATTGTAGATAGCATTGCTAACTTTATAAAGCAAGGAAAAGATATAAATCAGGCTATGGAGCAACCTGTTTCAGAATGCACAAATATTTTTGGGGAAACAAGTCACTATGAGATAGTTCCTGCAAATATTACTATTGAAAATCTGCTATACATTTTTGAACAAAATAGGAAACTTTCTAATGTTATTTTGACAAAAAATGGAAATTATAACGAAATGCCGGAAGCAGTAGTTGTAAGTGCAGATATTATTGATTTAAATAAAATTTTAGATAATTATTAAAGGTGTTTTAAATGGAAGTTGCAAAAGATTGGAAAGAATATAGTGTAATTGCAACAGGCGATGGCGAAAAACTTGAAGATTGGAACGGAGTTATTCTTCTTAGACCAGACCCTCAAGTTATTTGGCATGCAAAAAGCAATTTATCAAATTATAAGGGATTAAATGCTTGGTATCATAGAAGCGAAACAGGTGGTGGTGCTTGGCAGTTTTTAAAGAAAACTCCTGAAGAGTGGACTGTTAATTATAAAAATTTAAAATTTTCACTTAAACCTATGGGATTTAAGCATACTGGACTTTTTCCAGAGCAGGCTTACAATTGGGATAAGATGATAGAACTTATAAAAGGTGCAGGTAGACCAATAAACGTTTTAAACTTGTTTGGCTATACAGGAGGTGCAACAGTTGCTTGTGCATCTGCTGGTGCTAGTGTTTGCCATGTTGATGCTGCTAAAAATATGGTTGAGCGTTGCAAAGAAAATATTAGACTATCTGGTCTTGAAAATGCTCAAGTTAGATATATTGTTGACGATTGCACAAAGTTTGTTACTCGAGAGATTAGAAGAGGCAGAAAATATGACGCAATTATTATGGATCCACCAAGTTACGGAAGAGGAGCAAACGGAGAAGTTTGGAAACTTGAGAATAATTTATTTGATTTTGTAAAACTTTGCACAGAAGTTTTATCTGAAAAACCATTGTTTGTTCTTATTAATAGTTACACAACAGGACTTGGTGCAACAGTGTTAAAAAATATTTTAGACTTGACAATGGAAAAATTTAGTGGTAAAAGTATTGCATACGAACTTTGTTTACCAACTAAGGAAGGTATTTTTCTTCCTTGTGGAACAAGCGGAATGTTTATTGGAGAAAAGTAATGGATATTTTATATGAAGATAATCATATTATTGTAGTTAGCAAACCTCAAGGTGTGCCTAGTCAACCAGATAGCACAAAAGATGAGGATATGCTAACAAAAGTTAAAGCATATATTAAAGAAAAATATAATAAACCAGGTGAAGTGTTTATTGGTCTTGTTCACAGACTTGATAGACCAACTGGTGGTGTTATGGTTTTTGCTAGAACTAGCAAGGCTGCTTCAAGACTTGCTGAGCAAATGAAAGCAGGTGAGTTTGATAAAACTTACTTTGCAGTTGTTTGTGGTAGACCTAGAGAGGCTCGTGGTAGAATTGTAAGTTATCTTAAAAAAGATGAAAAAACAAACACAGTTCTTCTTGTTCCTCAAACAACTGATGGCGCAAAAAAAGCAGAACTAGATTATGAAACTTTAGAGTATAATGCTGATACTGATAGAAGTTTAGTAAAAGTTAAACTTTTATCGGGAAGAGGTCATCAAATTAGAGTTCAAATGAAGAGTATTAAATGCCCAGTTTTTGGCGATCAAAAATATGGTGGCGAAAATATGCCAAAGGTTATGCTTAACTTATTCGCTGTTGAACTTTCATTTTTCCACCCAACAACAAAACAAAAACTTATATTTAAAGTTTATCCACCTGAAACTGCTTCAGCATGGAATGAATTTAACTTAGAAAAACATCTTGGTTTAAAAATTTATAACTAAAAATATGGAGGTTTTCTCCATATTTTTATTAATTTATTACAACTTTTATTTTTCAATGTAAAACCATATAAATTTTATAAATATAGAAAATATGGGGTATTATGAAAGATAGAATAAGGGGATTTTTATGAATTTACCTAAATATTTGACTGATAAGATTAATCTTGTTTTTTCTGAGATTAATAAAAATAAATTAAAATCTACTCAAAAGAATTTAACTGATAAATACAAAAATAAAACAGGCACAAGTAAAGATTTAATCAGTGATAAAGACGATAGTATAATCTATGCTGTGTCAAGAATGCCTGCTACTTATTCAGTAATTTATACACTTGTAAAAACTCTTATTAATCAAGGGTTTTTAAGTGATATAAATTCTGTTATAGATGTTGGCTCAGGAACAGGTTCAGTTTTTTTTGCACTCAGTGATATTTATGATAATCTAAATTTTGAGTTGTTTGAAAGAAATAAAAATATGATTGACATTTTTAATAAACTATCGGATAACTCTATAAATGTTAATAGAAACGACCTTTTAAAAGATGAGATAAATAGTAGCGCTGATATTGTTACTGCAAGTTATGTATTATCTGAAATGAGTGAAGTTGATAGACAAAGAGTATTTAGTAAACTTTTAGACTGCTCAAAAAAATATGTTTTAATTGTCGATACAGGAACGCCAACTACTTATGAAAACTTATTAAAACTTAAGGATTTAGCAAATTCTAAAGGATTTAGCATAGTTGCTCCGTGTAAATGTAATGTTTGTCCACTAAAAAATGATTATTGTCAGTTTTTTGCTAGGGTGGAAAGGTCAAGAGTTCTTCTTCAAGCAAAGTCTGCTACTCTTTCTTATGAAGATGAAAAGTATTTCTATTTGTTATTTTCAAAAGAAAATGTTGTCGTAGATAAAAAAAGGGTAATTCGCAGACCTATTATAAAAGAAAATGAAATTGAACTTACAACTTGTTCTAGGAACGGGGTTATAATAGAGAAAATTACTAAGAAAAATAAAGAAGAATTTAAAAAAGCAAAAAAAATAAAAATAAACGAAGAAATGTAATGGTATATATGGAAGAAATTAAATTAGTTGAACTTGAAGATGAAAATTTAGAGTATTTTAGCGTTGATAATAATGCCTTGGTTGTTTTAAAAAATAATTATAGTATTAATAAATTTGAAAAAATTAATTTAAAATTAGACTTTGAAGTTCTTGGACTTGGAAAAAAACTTTATGGAAAATCTAAAGAAGAATCAAAAATGATTCAAAAATCAAACTGTAAGATGATTTTAAAATTAAATAAAACTTGTGAAAAATTAATTAAGTTTTTAATAAAAAATAATATAGATTTTGGTAATAAAATCTATATTCAAAACTTAAAAGAAAAGAAAAATAACAATGATTTTTTGATTTATTCACTTTTAAATTTAAAATTTAATAAATATAAAGATAAAATGGCACAAATTATTACTTTTTCTTGCGATTATTTAAATGCTGAAAATACAATTAATAATATGTGTGATTTTAGGGATAATAAATGCGTTAGTTGTAGGGATAGAAATATTGATAGGGTGATTGGTTGTTGTCAAAAAAATTGTAAATTTGCACATACCGGAGTTTGTAATGTAAAAAATATTTCTTGTAAACTTTATATGTGCGACTATATTGAAAATAAAGGTTATTATTTTTCACCTTATTATCTGCCAATTACTAAAAAGTATTTTTCTTTAACTCAAAGATTTGTATCAACTTGTCTTTTGTTTAAATCCTTAGATTTTCAAACAAAAGTATTAAAACTATCTAAATTTTTACCACTAATTTTTATTGCTTTTATAATAGTCGTTATTCTTGTTGGAATTATTTAATTTTTGTGTTAAAATAGGTCATATAATTTTGCTACTATACAAAGGAGAAGTGCATTATGGAGTTTTGCATTGAAGATTTAATAGAAAGTCAAGATAATAGTGAAAATTATTTTGAGATAGAAAATAATAAAGAGTGTTTTAAAAAATTAAAAACACTTTCAAACTTTGAAAATTTAAAGATTAAGATAAATTTTAATTCACTTAATTTAGGTGAAAAACTTTATGGAAATACTAAAAAAGAAACTTTAGTTATTCAAAAAAAGAATTGTAAATATCTTTTAAAGTTTTATAAAATAGTTAAAAAGACAGTTAAATTTTTAAAGAAAAAATCTAATTTTGATGGCAAAATTTATATAAATAATTTATCTGAAAAGAAAAATAATAATGATTTAATGCTAATTGGACTTTTAGATGTAGATTTTAATGTTAAGATGTTTTATAAGTTAAATGGAGCATATGAACATGCTTGCGACTTTTTTGATGCTGAAAATTCACTCAATAAAATGTGTGATTTCCATGATAATCACTGCACAAAGCATAGAGATAAGGGTATAGATAAAACAACCGGTTGTTGCCCTAGTTTTTGTAAGGTAAGAGTTACAGGTGAACCTTGTAAGCATAAAAACTTATCTTGTAAAATATTTATGTGTGATTATCTTATCTATGAAAAAGGATTCTACTTTACACCAAACACAGTTGCTGTTTTATGCAAACATATGACACCACTTGAAAGGGCAATTTGTTTTGGAATACTTTGTAGAACACAAAGAAAATCATTGAAATTTTTGTGGTTTGTTAGAGGTCTTACAGTTTTATACTTGATTCTTATGGTTGCAATAATTTTAATGTTTTGTTTATGATTTTTATTAAAAACTATGTATAAAATTAATTATTTGGTTGTTATAGTTATAAAAATTTTATAAATATGCTTTTTATATTTTGAAAATTTTAATCAATGTGTTATTATATAATAAATTTATTATGGGGGATAGTGCATGGCTGCAGGATACGTTAGTGTAGATACCATTTATGAAGAAGAAGAAACCGAAAAGGTCGAAGTCAAACAGGACTATATATCCATTGATGAAATGGTTCCAGTTGAACTTGTTATTAAAAAATCAAGATTTATTGGTATGGCTTTCAAT
>JAFTMY010000042.1 GCA_017452165.1 Clostridia bacterium
ATAATCTCGAGAGTTGTCTTCAAGCGAAACAAATAGATTATAATATAAACAAAAAAACAACCTTGAAATTCAAGGTTGTTTTTTTTAAGTATCTTTATTGAATTTTTTATTAATTTTTTAATGATTCTCTTGTCTTGTTAAGTTCAGCAATAACTTCTTCTGGTGTGTTGCACCAAGTGAAGAACTTATATTGAGTTTCGTTTAATGTTCCTGCTTCCATCATAAAGTCGTTCATATCTTTTAAATGGTCATAGAAACCATTAATATTGTATATAATAACGATATCAGTATCAAATTTACTTTTAATAGAATCTGTAATCATATAAAGTTCAGCAAGTGTTCCGTTTCCACCTGGGAGAACGATAGTTGCTTCTGTATTTCTAAGAGCAATTTGTTGAAGTAAGAATAATGTGTCAACTTTAGTTATAGAGTTAGCGACCATACCTTCTGCTTCATCAGCATAAGGAGTTGGAACGATAATATCAACTCTACCATTACCCTTAATCATATTAGTATACATTGCACCAATAGAACCTGTTTGAGAACCTACACACATAACACCATCGTGGTTTTCAACAAGATTTTCAGCGATTTTATCAATACCTTCAAGATACTCAGGTTTAATTCTTGGATCAACTGATCCACATACAAATACTTTCATTTTAGTAACCTCCTGCTTGACTATTTTATCATACATTTATATATTTAGCAAATATTTTAAAAATGATTAATTATTTTGTTTACAAATTAAATTTTTTGTCGTTTTCTTTAAAGTTTGGTGTAAAACTTGAATCAGCGCTTTCTAAATCTTGATAAAACACATTTTCAAATTTTAAGTTTTGAACTTTATTAATTAATATTTTGTATTCAAGTGGTGTGATTTTTCTATTGAATCCGTCCATAGATTTTGCTTTAGACATTGGGGTATACTGAGCCATAAGTGATAGATAAGTTTTATTTCCTAAGTTTTTGTAAATCCAATCAACTATTTCAAGACTATTTTTTGTCTGAGTTGGTAAAACCAAATGCCTAATTATCATACCTTTTTTCATTAGTCCATTTTCAAAAATATCATTTGGTTGATTTTTTCTCATCTCAAGTGTTGCTTGCTTGCAAATTTCTGGATAGTTTTCAGCATTAGATAAAGTTTTTGCAAGATGATTGTCCATATATTTAAAATCTGTAAGGTATATATCAACATAATTTTTTAAAAGTTGGATTGTTTCAGGTTTTTCATATCCTGAAGTGTTCCAAACGATAGGAATTTTTGGTTTATAAATATCAAGTGCTTGAATTATTTGCAGAGTGTAGTGCGTTGGTGTTACTAGGTTTATATTGTTTGCACCAGCATCTTCTAATTGTTTAAATATATCAGCAAGTTTTTCTATAGATATTTCTTTTCCAATGCCACCATCGGAAATATCATAATTTTGACAGTAAACACATTTTAAATTGCAAGATGAAAAAAATATTGCGCCACTTCCATTATTTAGAGTTCCAGTTTCTTCTTCTCCACTAATTGGTGGTTCTTCGTAGTAGTGAAGCATGACCTTAGACACCTTTGGTTTATTAGTTGCTTTGCAAAATCCAACTTGTTTTTCTCTATTTATGTTACAATTTCTAGGACAGATATTACATAGTTTTTCCATAGATATCATTATAAATCAATTTGCTCGATTGTCAAATTTAAAATTGTTGTAAAAACTTAATTTATGTGTTATAATCTCGCTAGGAGAAATTATGCAAAATACTTTAAAGAAAAATGATGAACTAGAAGTTACTATTGAAAGACTTGGAATTAATGGTGAGGGTATTGCTACTTATGAAGGCAGAGTTATTTTTGTTCCGTATGCTCTTGTTGGTGAAAGGGTTAAAATTCATATTATTAATGATAAAAACTCTTTTTTAATTGCAAAACTTTTAGAAGTAATTATCCCTAGCGAAGATAGATGTGAAGCAGTTTGCCCATACTTTTATAAATGTGGTGGCTGTGATATTCAACATTTAAAGTATGAGAAACAACTTCTTCTTAAAAAAGATATTGTTAAAGATACAATATATAAGTATGCAAAATTAGATGTAAATGTAAATGATACTATCGCAAGTGATAATGTTTTTAGATATAGAAATAAGTTTGCATTTCCTGTTTCGTCAGTCGGTGGCGAAATAAAAATTGGTATGTATAGAAAAAATAGTCATAACATTATTGAAATAGATGATTGCTTGCTTCAAAGTGAAAAGACAAAAACTATTCTTGAAATTTTTAAAAGTTATATGATTGAGAATAAAATTTCAGCTTATGATGAAAAAACTAAAAAGGGAATTGTTAAACATATAGTTGTTCGTGAAAATAAAGATGAGTTTATTTTAACAGTTGTCGTGACAAATGAAAAATTTAATAACTTTAATCCATTAATTGAAAAATTAAAAACAAAATTTGATAAGTTCGGTATTGTAAAAAATGTGAATAAACTTGGAAACAATGTTATTTTTGGAAATACTGACACTTATATTTATGGTTTAAAAGAATTAAATATGACAGAATTAGGAATAAAATATAGTGTAAATAATAGAAGTTTTTTGCAAGTTAATGATGATATTAAGACAAAAATTTATAACAAAATCTTAGAACTTACTAATGGTTCAAAAAAGATTATTGATGCTTATAGTGGTGCTGGACTTCTCTCTTCAATTATGGCAAAAAATGGTAGTGATGTTATAGGTGTTGAAATTATTGAAGAAGCAACTAAAAATGCAGAAAACCTCAAAAAAATTAATAAATTAAACAATTTAACTAATTTAAATGGAGATTGTGCAAGGATAATTCCTGAACTAATTAAGGGTGAAAAAGAAGATTTTATAGTTGTAATTGACCCACCTAGAAAGGGTATTGATAAGTCAGTTATAGATGCACTTAATCTTGCAAAACCTAAAGTCATAGTTTACTTATCTTGTAACCCAGCAACACTCGCTAGGGATTTAGGTTATTTGTCAGAAAATTATGATGTAGACTTTGTTCAACCTTACGATATGTTTCCACAAACAGCAAATGTGGAAACTTTGGTAAAACTTAGTTTAAAAAAAGTTTAAAAACAATATAGATTTGGTAAAAATTATGGAAAACAAAACAGAGAATCTTCAAGAAAAAACTTTTGAAGAAAGAAAAAAAGAAAAACAAAAACAATTATTAAAGAAAAAACAAAAGCAAAAATATAGTCAAGATAAAGAAAGATATTTTAACTATTATGATGATATAAAAGTCGGTAGTCATAAAATTGTAGATTGGTAAAAAATATTAAAAATGTAATATTTAATTTATTTTTAATTAAGAAATTACAATTTTGTTTAAAAAAATAAAAAATAAGGTGAGATATGGAAAAATTAATTTCAGTTGTTGGTTTAACATCATCTGGCAAAAGTTCTCTTGGTATTGAACTTGCTAGTTCTTTTAATGGTGAAATTGTTTCTGCTGATTCGAGGCAAGTTTATAAAGGTCTTGACTGGTGCTCTGGAAAAGTTACAAGCGAAGAACTTGAAATGGTTAAGCATCACCTTATAGATATCTGTGAACTTGGAACTCAATTTACACTTTTTGATTTTCAAAAACTTGCTTATGAGTCAATTGAAGATATAATCAGCAGAGGAAAAGTTCCATTTATGGTTGGAGGAACTGGACTTTATTCAAGGTCAGTAGTAGAAGGTTATAATTTAACAGAAGATAAACCTGACGCAGAACTTAGAGAAAAACTCTCTAACTATTCACTTGATGAACTTCTTGAAATTTGCAGAGAGAAAAACATTGACACAAGTGGAGAACAAACTTGTCGTAGACTTATTAGACTTATTGAAAAAAGTAGTAAACAATCTGAAAATTGTCCAAGATATGATGTGCTTCAAATTGGAATTAAGTGGGAACGAGAAGAGATTTATGAAAGAATTAAAGTTCGTCTTGAAGTCCGTATGCCTAATATGATAAAAGAAATTAAGGGATTGGTTGAAAGTGGTGTTGATAGAGAATTTTTAATGACGCTTGGTCTTGAGGCGAAATATGTTCTTATGTATTTAGAAAATAAGTTTAGTTCTTATGAAGAATTTTTTGAAGAACTTTTCAAAGAAGAGCGACATTTTGCCAAAAGACAAAATACATGGTATAATAAGGAAAAAAGTGTTATTTGGCTCGATGGCAATGATGATGTAATTTCAAAAGCAAAAGAAATTGTCAGTGAATTTTTAAATAAATAACATTATTAATTTCAATATAAAAATAATCAAAAATGTATTAATATAAAGATATTAATACAAAATTTACAATTTAATATAATTTTAGGAGAAAATAATATGAAATTTAATACAAACCCAGTGAGAGGTACTGTTGATTATCTTCCAAACGAAATGGAAATAAGAACTTATGCAGAAAGAATTATTCTTGAAACATATAAAGAAAATGGTTTTATGCAAGTAAAAACTCCAATCTTAGAAAATTTAGATCTTTTAACAAACGGAGATTCTGGTGATAATCAAAAACTTATGTTTAAAACTATAAAAAGAGGTGCTCAACTTGATTTAACAAAAGAAAACTTAACAGAAAAAGATATAGTTGAAGAAGGTCTTAGATATGACTTAACAGTTCCGCTTGTTAGAATATTTTCTAATAATAAAGAAAAGTTACCATATCCATTCAAGGCTATTCAAATTGATGAAGCATTTAGAGCAGAGCGTCCACAAAAAGGTAGAGTTAGACAATTTACACAATGTGATATTGATATTTTAGGAGAGGCAACTGCGATTGGAGAAATTGAACTTTTAATTGCTGGTGCTAAGTCTTATAAAAGACTTGGTTTTGATAAACTTACAATCAAGGTTAACGATAGAAGAGTTTTAAATGAACTAATAGTTAAATCAGGTTTTAATAGTGAAGATACAATTAGTGTTTGCATTAGTTTAGATAAATTTGATAAAATTGGAACTGATGGTGTAGCGAAGGAACTTGAAAACAATGGCTATAATAGTGAGAATGTTGAAAAATTAATGAACATTTTTGAGCAACTTAAAATGGCTAAGTCAAATACCGAAAGTTTTGAAGTGCTTGAAAAGATTGGAGTGTCTAGCGAAGTTGTTTCATCACTTAGACAAATAATCGAAACTGTTACAAAGTATATTGATGAAAATTATAATGTCGTTTATGATAGTGCAATTATTCGTGGTCAAGGATACTACACAGGCACGGTTTTTGAAGTGTATGATGATGATTTTGGCAGAGCAATTGGTGGTGGTGGAAGATATGATAAAATGGTTGAAAAATTCTTAAACACTCCAGTTCCTGCTGTTGGCTTTAGCATTGGTTTTTACTCAGTCGTTATGCTTATGATGGAAAAACAAACAGTTGTTTCTGATAAAAAACTTGCACTAATTTATGATAAAAAGGCATCTTACGATGAAATTATCTCAGCAAAAGAATCATTAATTTCAAGGGGTTACTATGTTTCTACATTTGTATTTCCTAAGAATTTTAATAACTTTGCTGAAAAATTAAAAACAAATGGATATAATAAAATAGTAAAAATGCAAAATTTAGATAAAATTATTAATTTATAAAATAGACTATATTGTTAAAAATATAGTAAAATATACGATAAAAATACAAAATACTTTAATTTTAGGAGAAAATATAATGAAAAAAATTATTCTTGCAACTTCAAACAATCATAAACTTAAAGAAATGAGAAGTATTCTTAGTGGGTATGAAGTTTTATCTTTAAAAGACATAGGTTTTAGCGCTGAAATTGATGAAACAGGAAACACAACAGAAGAAAATTCAGAAATAAAAGCAAGAGCGGTTTATGAATATTGCAAAGGAAAAGGATTAGATTATTGTGTTATTGCTGACGATGCGGGACTTTTTATTGAAAGTTTAAATGGAGAACCAGGTGTTCATTCAGCAAGATATGCTGCTGACCATGGTGAAGAACAAAATAGACAAAAAGTATTGTCAAAACTTGATGGTATTGAAAATAGAAAAGCATATTTTGAATGTGCAATTTGTTATGTTTATAAAGATGAAGTAAAACATTTTATTGGCAGAACTTATGGTGAGATTACCAAAGAAAAAATTGGCAGTGATACTTTTGGTTATGATTGCTTATTCTTCTCAGATGATTTGCAAAAGACTTTTGGTCAAGCGTCGGAAGAAGAAAAAAATGCTGTTTCTCATAGAGGAAGGGCGGCTGTTAAGTTTAAAAACTGGCTTGATGAAAATGCTTAATTAAAAAAATAAAAATAAAAACCTCTTAGGAATTCCTAAGGGTTTTTTTATAAAATAATAGTTATTATGTAAAAATTAAAACATATAAAGTATATTTTTACACTTTAATATATTTTTAATAAATTAAACAAACAGCAGTTGAGTGTGTTTTTGAGTGTGAGATAGAAATCTTAATTTCAGTGCAGTTGTTTTTTATAAGTTCGTTTAAAATTATCTCATTTTTAACAATATATGGTTTTCCATTTTCTGTGTGCATAACCTCAATATCTTTAAAATTAATAGTTTTGTTTGAAAAAACCTTTATTACTGCTTCTTTTACGCACCACATAGCACAAAAATTTTTTTCACAGTTAACAAACTTTCTAGCATAGTTTATTTCATTTTCTGTAAAAATTCTTTGAAGTTTTTTATCATCAAAGTTTTTGAATCTTTCAATTTCTTCTAAATCAATACCAATTTCCATATTTTTATTGTAATAATTATAAAAAAAATAACAATTAAAATAGACAAATATTTTGATATATTTTTAAATTTATGTATAATAACATTATGGAAAATAACTTAAATAATCAAAATGAAGAAAAGAATATATCTACAAACGAAGAAAATGTTAGTGTAGATAATAGTCAAAATGAGTTACAAATTGAGAATAATATTGAAAACAAAAACACTGAAAATATGGTTAGTGAGGCAGTAAATATTTCTAGCGACGAAAAGGATTCACTTAATGAAAATATTGAAAGTGAAAATAAAAATGAAGAAGATTTAGAAAATGTAAATAATGAAGATGTTTCAAATAATGAAATTAAGGAAGAAAAGACTGATACTTCTAATTCAAATGAAACTAATATTTCTGAAATTGAAGAAGATGATGAGGATTTTATTGAAGATTTAGATGCGAAACCTAATTTTGTTGAGAAAATCAGAACTTTTTTAAAATCAAGAAAGGATTATTGTATTACTTTTTCAATTGTTTTAGCATTATTTTTTGTTCATTTGGTTTTCAATGGTGCATTTTTTGGAAAAAATGTTGTTTTAGTTAGTGACTCTTATGAACAAGTCTATGCTTTTTTTGAGCATTTTTATAATGTGTTTAGTGGAAAAGCAACTTTGTTTTATTCAAATTTTTACGGAAAAGGTTTTGAGATGTTCTCAACCTTGCAGTATATGTTTTCTAACCCGTTTTATTTAATTGTATTTTTAGGTGGTAGACGATTTATTGCACAAATGTTTACAGTTGCAATGTTTGCGATGCTTGTATTTTCTGCATTTACCTTTATGTGGTTTACTAAAAAGTATATTAAAAATATTGAAACAAAAACTAGAATCTTTTTTGCAATACTTTACACTTTTTCTGCTTTTATAAATTTTAACTATTCTTTTATTACTTGGTTTATTTATCCATCTCTTATTCTTATTTTAATTGATAGGTTTATTAACTTTACAAAAACAGGAAAAGTTGGTTCATTTATTGCTGTTTTTGTTTGGTATATAGTTTCTTGTTATAGCGTTGGAATTTCAACAGCAATTATGCTTTTTATAATATTCACTGTTTATATTTTAATGACACAAGAAAAAGATAAGAAAAAATCACAACTTACAGGTCTTTTTGTTGTGTTTGGTGTTTCGGCTCTTGTTAGTATGGCATTATTATTCCCATCAATTATTGATGTTTTAAATACTGGCAGAGGTAATTCATTTATTGCTAATTTATTTAGTAAAGAAAGAGAACTTTCTCTTCATAAATATGGTTTTGTTTTTGCTGATGCAGGTGTTTTAATTTTAAGTGTTATTTATTTTATTAAATGTGATAAAAAGGATAAATTAAATAGATTTTTATTGGCTCTTGTATGTTTAGTATTTGCACCAGTTGTATTTAATTCTATTATGAAAATCTTTTGTCTTTCAAAATATCAAGGTTTTCCTGCAAGATTTTATTTCTTAAATGAAGTTGCTTTATTTATTCCTGCGTTAATGCTTGTTGAAAAGAAACTTATTAAGCCTATTGAGTGTAAAACAGAATCAATGTCAAAACTTATCTTTGGACTTATCTTATCGTTCTTAGGGCTTACTCTTTTAATTTTAGAATTTGTAAACTATGAAAGTATTGGACAAATTGTAAAAACACCAACATATCCTGGAACAAGCATAACTGTTATAAACTTTTTCTTCCTTGCAATGTTTGTTGTTTTAATTGGATTTGCAATATTCTTTAATTATAGAAAAATATTATCAGCATACTTAGTTAAAGTTTCATTTGTAATTGTAATGGTTATTTCTCTTTCTTTAAACATCTTAACATTTACAGGTTATGCAAGAAATACTCTTTATGCAAATAAAAAAGAAATTACTAAACTTATAAAAGATAGTAATATTAATGGAAATTTTAAAGTGTTTAATTCTGAAATTTGTTCAAATCATTCAAATTGGTCAGTGGGTGATGTAAAAAAAGTTTCAGCATTTTCATCTCTTGTATCAAGTGATATGATTGATAATTATTTTTCACTTGGCTATAATGCTTCAATAGCAGTTGCAACAGACTTTACTGGAACAATTATTTCTGACTCTCTTATGGGTATAAAATATTATGTTACAGACCATGAAGAAGTTAGACCATATTTAAGTTTAATTGAGAAATCTGAAAACTACTACTTATATGAAAATATTTTAGCAGGGACAGGAGCGTATGCTTTTGATAAAGATTTTAGATTTGAAGACACAATAGATTTTTATAAACATTTTGAAAAGTTACAAAATTATTTTGAAATTACAGGCGATTTATTTAGCGAAGCAAATGTTACAATTACTGATGATGTTGAGTATGAAGATGTTACAAGAGTTGGTGAAGATACTAAACAAAAGGTTACATTTACTGCTGAAAAAGATGGAATACTTTATATAAATGCTTATCTTGCTTTTGATGAGTATGATGAAAAAGAAGAAATTAAAAATCATGCAATTTCTAATGTTAGTGATAAATATCTTCAAGATTTAAAGTATCTTAAAGATGGAGAAACTTATACATTTTATATTCAAAAATATATTGATAAAGTTGATATTAGTGAATTAAAATTTAAGTTTATGGATTATAGTATTGCTGAACAAATTTGCAATAAATTAAAAGAAATTTCTCAGCAATTTACTTATAATAAAGATGGTTATACTATTGAACTTACTGCTGAAGGTGAAAAAAATATTTTTGTATTTAACCCAAAATTAGATGGTATGAAATATAATATTGATGGAAAGGTTGCTCAATCAAGAACATTACTTCATAATATGGTTTATTTTGAAACAGTTGGAACAGAGATAAAAATAACAGCAGAGTATAAATATCCTTATTTGATGACATGGATTACATTTGCAGTAATTTGCATAGTTTTAGCAGTGATTCTCTATGTGCTTCATCATTTCAAATTATTTAGAAAACTTGAATCCGTAATTTATTATTCAATGCTCGGAGTTGTTGCAGTGCTTGTCTTATTTGCTTATGGTTTTGGAACAATTGTTTCAATAATTAATTTCTTTTAAATATTAATATGATTTAGGTTGATTTCTTTATGAAAAATAAAAACATTAATTGTTGGGCAGATGCTTAATAATTAATGTTTTTTTATTTTTTGCTAAAATCATTGTTATAAATTATTGTTATAAATAATTTTTTATGTTAAAATGAAACGGAATAGGGGGAAAATTTATGATACCACTTATAAATCAATCTGATAAATATGTTTTAGGAATAGTTGATAATTTGAAAAATGCAGTTCTTTATAAAGATATGCTTGCTTTTTATGATGCATATACATCATTTTATAGTCTAGGAATTGAGAATCTTCCAAATTATTGTGTAATTAATAATAGAATTTACTTAAATGGTATGTGTTTACTTATAAAAGATTATTCGGCAGAATTTGATTTTGAAACATTAGACCTTACTCTTGATTATTTGAAAGTTTTGTATTATTCAATCGCAAAGTTTTCTCCTGATGGAAACTTTCCTGATAGAAGTGCGATAGTTTATGAATTTGAAGATAGAAAAAAATCAAGCGGTGATGGACTTGATAAAACAATTGTTTTTGCTGAAAAAACAAGAAAGATGCTTGATGATGCTGAAATTAAATTTAGTAAACAAAATACTATAAATGAGAAAAAAATTAATAAATTAAAGGGTATGAAAACTAATTTAGTTTTAACTTTGCTTCTTGGAATAATAATTTCAGCACTTTCAGTTGTTTTAGGAGTGCTTGAGGTTTATAAACTTATTGTTGGAATTATTGTTGCAATTGTAGTTTTGGCTGTTTCTATAACATTATTCATTGTTGGGAAAGAAAAAAGAAAGAAACTTAGAAACGATGTGGAAAATAATAAAGATGCAATTTTAAAATTTCAATCTAATCGTGATAATGCAAAGGTTACATATCAAAAAGCAATTGATAAAAGAGACCTTTTAAAACTTGAAATCTATAATTATATTGATATGTATGATAAAATCAATAGTATGAAAATGAGTTTTGATTCTAAGTTGTTAAATAAGGCGATAGAATATAATATGCTTTCATATAACTTAAAATATGATATAATTGATACCTTTAATGAGCATAACGAAGATATTTTGAACACTATTGAAAAAATACAAAATTTAAAAAATAAAAGCAATGTGAATTCAGAACTTTCTAAAATATATAATGATATAAAAAAGAAAGATTGGCTCTATTATAATAATTATCTAAGATTTGCATTTATTGATAAACTTATAAAAACCACTGAAAAAACACATATTTGGCAAGTTAAAGTTGGCGAATATTATGTAAATCCTTTTGATATAAACACAAAAGAACTTGCAGAAGAAAAAGTTTCATTTTTACAAAACGAAGATTCATTATTTATAAATATGCCACTAAATAGATTGGTAAAAACTAATATATTTAAGGAACATAAGGATTTAGAGTTTACTAAGGATATCAAAATTATTGATATAAAAAGATTAAAAATGAATTATGCTCGTAAGTTTTATAACTATGCAGAAATTTCACAAATGAAAAATGTTTCTTATATAGGTAATACTGATTTAAAACATAATAAAACAGTAAAATTAGAACTTATTGAAGATAAGACATTAATTCCAAATTTAATTGACCTTAATATAAAACTTATTGAAGCAAAACTTATGGGGGAAAATGCTCATCATAGTATGATTAAAGAAACAATCACTGTTATCAATGATTATGAAGATGGTTTTGATGATATCTATGATAGACAAGAAAACTTCATTGATGAAGAAAAAATGAATGATATGTCTGATTATATTGAAATACCATTTGATGCACTTTATGAAAAAAATGATGTAGAATTAGTTGAGGAAATTGATGACTTAAGATATAGATATACTGTTAATGGTGAAACTGTTATTGGTTATAAATTTTAAAAATCAGACTTTTTAGTCTGATTTTTATTTTTTAATAAAATAAAACTATTTTTTATAAATAATATAAAATAAATATAAATTGTTTAAATTAATGTTTTTTATAATGTTTGATTTTTAAGTGAATAATATATATAATGATAAGGAAAAGGAGAAATTATGTTTGACTTAGAAAAATTAAATAAATTAAGTGATATGTTAAATCAAACACTCCACTGTCTTTGACTCGGATTATTTGATTAAAAGATATAATGAACTTGAAATTCAAGAACAAAATCCTGAAATTTATAACGATTTTGCAAAAATAAAAAAAATTGGCAAAGAAAAAAAGAGTCTATCAAGTGTAATTGAAAAGATTAACTTTTCACAGAGAAAACTTGATGATTTAAAAGTTTTGTATGATATGCTTATTATGGAAAATGCAGACGAGGGTGAGTGGAAGTATTTTGATAATGAATATAAGGAAACTGAAAATGCAGTTGAAAACTTGTATTTAGAAACTCTTTACTCTGGCGAAAATGATAACTGTGATGCTTTAGTTGAACTTCATTCGGGTGCAGGTGGAGAAGAGGCGCAAGACTGGACTGATATGATTCACCGAATGTATAAGATGTATTGTGAGAAAAAGGGTTATACATGTCAAATAGTTGACTACCTTTATGGTGATGGAGCAGGTTATAAGTCGATATCACTTTTAATACAAGGCGACAATGCTTATGGAAATTTAAAGTGTGAAAGGGGTGTCCATAGACTTGTTAGAATATCTCCATTTGATGCAAATAAAAGAAGACATACTTCTTTTGCAAGTGCAGAGATTTCTCCTATAATTGAGGATACAACAGAGATTGAAATTAAAGCAGAAGACTTAAAGATTGATACTTATAGAAGTGGTGGAGCAGGTGGTCAGCATATCAATAAAACTGAAAGTGCTATTAGAATTACCCACATTCCAACAGGTATCATTGTTGCTTGTCAAAATGAAAGAAGTCAAACACAAAATAAAGAAATGGCAATGCGTATGCTTTATGCAAAACTTGCTGAAAAAGCCGAGAAAGAAAAAGAAGAAGAAAAACTAAAAAAACTAGGTCTTCAAAGAAAGATTGAGTGGGGTAGTCAAATAAGATCGTATGTGCTTTGTCCATACACTATGGCTAAAGATCATAGAACAAACTATGAAACAGGTGATGTTCACTCGGTTTTAGATGGAAATATTCAAGAATTTATAATTGCAAAATTAAAACTTGATAAACAAAACGAAAATACAAAAAAATAATATATAAAATGTATATTTATATATTAATAGTTATATTTTTTACATTTTTAAATAAATTTATATATAATATGTGTAAAAATATGATTTTTGTTAAATAATATTTTATTTTTTAACTAAAAATGATAAATAAATATAATAAATAGAATATTTATACATTTTAGATAAATTACATAAATAAATTTAAACTTAAGGACAAGAAAATGAAAACTAAGAAAGATATTTTAATACTTGGAATTGAAACAAGTTGTGATGAAACATCTGTTGCTGTTGTAAAAAATGGTAGAGAAGTATTATCTAATGCAGTTAATACTCAAATAGATATTCATAAACTTTATGGTGGGGTAGTTCCTGAGATTGCTTCAAGAAATCATGTTATGAATATGGACGGAGTATATAGACAAGCACTCAGCGATGCAGGTGTTACAATTGATGATATAGATGCTATTGCCGTAACTTATGGTGCAGGACTTCTTGGTGCACTTATTGTTGGTGTAAATTTTGCTAAGGCTCTTGCTTATTCAACAGGTAAGCCTCTTATTGCTGTAAACCATATTGAAGGTCATATTTCAGCAAACTATATTGAGTATAAAGATTTAAAGCCTCCATTTTGTTGTTTGATTGTTTCAGGTGGGCACACAGCATTGGTTGAAATGGAAAGTTACATTCAAAAAAAATTAATAGGAACTACTACTGATGATGCTATTGGTGAAGCATTTGATAAGGTTGCTAGAGAGTGTGGACTTTCTTATCCAGGTGGTCCTAATGTTCAAATGCAAGCAGAAAAAGGCAATGATTATATAAAGTTTACTAATATGGATAAAGATAAAATTGTTGATTTCAACTTTTCTTATAGTGGTCTTAAAACTGCCGTCATCAACTTTATTCATAATAAAAAGCAACGTGGAGAAGATATATCAGTGCCAGATATTTGTGCAAGTTTCCAAAAAGAAGCAGTTATGCAGGTGGTTAATAAATCAATTTATGCTATTAAAAAATTTGGTTATGATAAAATCGTTCTTGCAGGTGGTGTTTCAGCAAATACTTATTTAAGAGAAAAAATGCAAGAAGAGGCTTCAAAAATCGGAGCAAAAGTATATTGTCCACCACTTAAACTTTGCACAGATAATGCCGCTATGATTGCCTCTGCTGGTTATTATAACTACATTAATAATAGAAGTATTGTTGATCCAAGGACATTAGTTCCTACAAGTAACATTGCTTTATAATTTGATAATAATAAAAAAATAAAGTCATATTTATCCAAATAGAGGGAATAATATGGCTTTTTTATTGCATTTTTGTTAAAAATAAGCATAAATTAGTGTAATATTGTCAAATTTTATTTGATTTAACTACTTAAAACTTGGTAAAATGATAAAGGGATTATTTATTGGTATATAACATCTTTTATTTATTATTAAAGATTTAATTATAACAATAAGAAAACAAATATTCTCTATATAGGCATTTAATAATTTGTGGCTGTATATATAAGGAGAAAATTATGAAAAACATTTTAATTGTCGGAGCAGGTCCAGCAGGTATCTTTACTGCACTTGAACTTATCAAACTTGGTTGTAAGGACAAAATCACAATTGTTGAGCAAGGTAGCAAGATTGAAAATAGAGTTTGCCCTAAGACAAAAACTAAAGAGTGTGTGCATTGTAAACCATATTGTCATATCACTTCAGGTTTTAGTGGTGCAGGTGCTTTTTCTGATGGAAAGTTATCTCTTAGTCATGAAGTTGGTGGAAGTTTACCAGATTTACTTGGTCCAGCAACTGTGCAAGACCTTATCGATTATACCGATAAAATTTATTTAGACTTTGGCGCAGATCCAAGTGTTGTTGGTGCAGTTCAAACACCAGAGATTAAAGAAATTAGAAAGTCTGCAACAATTGCAGGTTTAAAACTTGTTAATTGTCCTATCCGTCACCTTGGAACAGAAAAGGCTCATCAACTCTACTACGATATTGAAATGTTCTTGCTTAATAATGGTGTAGAAATCTTATTTAATAAACATTGTGAAGATGTTATTATTGAAGATGGTGTTTGCAAGGGTGTTATTGTTAAGGGCGAAAAAATGTATGCTGATAAAATTATTCTTGCAAGTGGTAGAAAAGGTGCTGACTGGCTTGACGAACTTTGTAGAATTCACGGTATTGCAAGAGAGGCTGGAGTTGTAGACATTGGTGTTCGTGTAGAGTGTAGAAATGAAGTTATGGAAAAGGTAAATGAAGCACTTTATGAATCAAAACTTATCGGTTGGCCAAAGCCATTTTGTAATAAGGTAAGAACATTCTGTCAAAATCCAGGTGGATTTGTTGCTCAAGAAAATTATGATAACAACCTTGCAGTTGTTAATGGTCATAGTTATAAAGAACTTAAATCTGATAACACCAACCTTGCTATTTTATGTTCGCATAGATTTACTTATCCTTTTGATGATCCTATCGCTTATGCTAAAAGAGTAGGTGAAATGGCTAATATGCTTGGTAATGGTCATATCTTAGTTCAAAGACTTGGAGATATCAAGGCTGGTAAGAGAACATGGCAAGAAGAATTATCAAGAACCAACCTTAAACCAACCTTAACTGATGCTGTTGCAGGTGATATTACTGTTGCTATTCCTTATAGAACACTTACATCAATTTTATCATTTATCGAACAACTTGATATTGTTGTTCCAGGTTTTGCTAGTGATGAAACACTTCTCTATGCTCCAGAACTTAAGTTTTACAGTAATCGTGTTCGTATGGATAAGAGTTTAACAACAAGTGTTAAAAACCTTCACTGCTTAGGAGATTCAAGTGGTTGGACTCGTGGTCTTATGATGGCGAGTGCTATGGGTGTATATATGGCTAGACAACTTATGAACGAAGGTAAATAGTTTAGATTTTAAATTAAACTATATATTAATGAAATGACTATACATTATTTAAAATAGTTTTATAAACTAATTTCCTTTAACCTTCAATATTATATAAAGGTAATTAAATATAATTATATATGTTATACTAAAGTAAAAAAGATGAGAAATTTTCTCATCTTTTTGTTTTATTTATTAATATCTTTTATAGAAATGTTTTAAAAAACACTTTTATTTTATTGCTAATTTATTTAATAATTAATTTTTACTTAAAGTCAGTGTCTCTAAATACTAATTGGTATTCTGATTTTTGATATGTTGGATATGATATACAAACTTTACTGCGATTTAACACTTGGAAATAAAACTCATAATCCTTTGTGATATAAACTGCATCGTATCCTAAAAGAATTGCCATTTTTGCAAGGTCATTTTCAAATAAAAATGCTAACTTAAATTTTAAATCATCATTATAAAGGTTGCTAACATATTTTAGTAACTGCTTTTCTTTTGCATTGTCTTTATTGACAACTTTATTATCATAAAAGATGCTAGTAATTATATAAAGAAGGTCAGTATCTTTTATAACTTTTGCATTTGGTATTTTAAATGCGATAGTGTAGTCTAGTTTAGAAAACTCTTCATTTTTTAGATTTATATCTTGTTCAAAATAAAGAGAATTCTTTTTTACATAATCAGCATATTTTATAGCATTTTCTTTTTCTGGTGTTGAATAAATACCATTAGAGAATTTATATATACCTTTATAATATTTTCGACTAGCAACTAAGTTGTAGTTATGGAAAAAATCTTTTGAAGCAGTCCAAAGTTCACCACTTGGAAGTTCTGTTTCAAAGTCAATATTATATGGTTTTAAATTAAAGTAGTCTTCATCAGACAAGATGTTTGGTAGTTTGTCATAATCAAACATTTCAATCATTAAATTAAAAATCTCATTTCTAATTTTATTTTTGTCTTCATTAAGTAAAAAGTTCACATTGCCACCAAGATTATCTCTTGTAAAAGCAGTTTTATATTCTTCTTCATAGTAACTTATACTTTCAATAATCATACTTATTTTTTCTTCAAAACTTAGTTTTAGTTCTCTCATAGCATTTCTCCTATATATAGTAATATTATAAAGTCATTTAAAAAATATATAAACACATATACTAATAAATATATCAATAAATAAATTATATCATATATATAAAAATTAAATCAAATCTTTTTATGAAAAATTAGGTTGGCAAAAACTAAAGAATATGTATATTTTTATTTTATTAATGATGACGGAATATTAATTTATAAAAAAGAATAAAAAGTTATTGACAAATGGACTTCAAATGATTATTATGTTAATGATATTATGCCAAAATTAAAATTAATATTTCTTAGGAAATGTTATTTTTTTATTGACAGCAGTTTTTTTGTGTGCTAATATATTAAAGCACCACTGCTTTTGGCTAGGTGTTAATTTTTTGAGGAGAAAAATTATGAGAAATAGAATTACATTAGAATGCACAGAATGCAAGAATCGTAATTACAATACTTTTAAAAATAAGAAAAATGATCCAGATAGATTATCTTTTAGTAAGTATTGCCCAACTTGTAGAAAGCATACAGTTCATAAAGAATCAAAATAGTAGGAGTTTATAATGGCAAAAAAGGCAAAAAAGAAAAATTTTAAACCTACAAACAAACCTTCTGAATTAGAAGTTTCAGAAAATTCTGAAATTGAAAAATCAGAAGAAGTTTTAACAGAGGTTAAAACTAAGAAAGATAAAGCCGATAAAACAAAGGCTAAGGAAGATAAAAATAATAAAAAGTCTGCAAAAAAGAAAGCAAAAAATAATAAACCAAGAAGAAACTTTGTAAAAGAAATCTTTTCTGAACTTAAAAAAGTTAGTTGGCCAACTTTCGGTCAAACACTTGCAAAGACTGGCACAGTAATTGTTGTGGTGGCTATTTTTATGGTTGTAGTTTTAGGAATTGATGTTTTATTAACTTGGCTTGTTTCTTTACTTGTTGCTTAATTTTTTGCGTATTTGTAGCAACTATTTTGTTAAGAGGATTTAAATATGATCGATATATCAAAATTAGATGACCCAAAATGGTATGTTCTTCATACATTTACAGGTTACGAAGCGATGGCTGTTGATAACCTTAATAAATGTATTGCTAAAAATAATCTTCAAGACTATATCTTAGAAGTTAAAATTCCTATGGAAACAGTTATTGAAGAAAAAAATGGCAAAAAAAGAGCAGTAGAAAGAAAACTTTTTCCTTGCTACATTTTGATAAAAATGAGATATACTGATAGTTTGTGGCATACAATTGTAAACTCTCGTGGTGTTACAGGTTTCGTAGGTCCACAAGGTCGTCCACTTCCACTCACTGACGAAGAAGTTAAGAAAATGAAACTTGAACCAATCGTTATTGATATTAAAGTTGAAGTTGGTCAAAAAGTTAAAATCTCAGGCGGTGCTTTTGATAATTTTGCTGGTGCAGTTTTATCTGTTGATGCTGAAAATCAAAAGTGTAAGGTTGAAGTTGAAATGTTTGGTAGAGCAACACCTATTGATGTTGATTTCTCACAAATTGAAATTCTTGATATTTAAATTTTAGGAATTTCGTAAATTAAATTTTTGTTATAATCGGATTGCCGTCCGTTTATATATAGTGGGAGAAGTAGAATTTTCACTACTTCAAGGAAACCACATTACTTGGAAGAGTAAAGGAGAATATTATGGCACCAAAAAAGAAAATTAAGGCAGTCGTAAAAATCCAAATTCCTGCAGGTAAAGCAACTGCTGGTCCACCAATCGGTTCAAGTCTTGGACCTCATGGTATTAACATTGGATTATTCGTTAAAGATTTCAACGAAAAAACTGCAAGTCAAGCAGGTATGATTATTCCTGTAATTATGACTATCTATGAAGACAGAAGTTTTGAATTTGTTTTAAAGACACCACCTGTAGCCGTTCTTATTAAAAAAGAACTTGGTCTTGAAAAAGGTTCTAGTGTTCCAAACAAAACAAAGGTCGGAAAACTTTCAAAGGCTCAAGTTGAGAGCATTGCTAAAATCAAGATGCCTGATTTAAACGCAGCATCATTTGAAGCAGCAGTAAGTATGATTAAAGGAACAGCACGCTCAATGGGCGTTACTGTTGAAGAATAGGGAGGAGGCTTGAATTATGAAACACGGAAAGAATTATGAAAATGCTTCTAAGAAAATTGAAGCCGGAAAACTCTATGAAGTTAATGACGCATTAGCACTTGCTATTGAAACAGCAACTGCTAAATTTGATGAAACAATCGAAATTCACATTCGTCTTGGTGTTGATCCAAGAAACGCTGACCAACAAGTTCGTGGTTCTGTTGTACTTCCACACGGAACAGGTAGAACTGTTAGAGTTTTAGTTATTGCTAAAGGTGATAAGGCTGATGCAGCAACTGCTGCTGGTGCTGATATCGTTGGCGCTGAAGAAATTATTGATAAGATTATGAAACAAAACTGGTTAGATTTCGACGTATGTATCACATCTCCTGATATGATGGGTCTTGTTGGTAGATGCGCTAGAATCCTCGGACCTCTTGGTCTTATGCCAAACCCAAAGAGTGGTACTGTTACTATGGACGTTGCAAAAGCAGTTAATGATGTTAAAGCTGGTAAGGTTGAATACAGAGTTGACAGATTTGGTATCGTTCACGCTGCTATGGGTAAAAAGAGTTTCGGTGTTGAAAAACTTGCTGAAAACTATGATACATTTGTTGATGCTATCGTTAAAGCAAAACCACAAGCTGCAAAAGGACAATATATTAAGTCTATTAACGTTGCTAGCACAATGGGACCTGGAATTAAAGTTGCTTACAGAGCAAAATAATTTAAATTTTAAATTTTAAAAAAAGAGTGGAGATTTTCCACTCTTTTTTGTTGTTTTATGAAAAATAGATAAAAATGATTATTAAAACAAAATATTTAAAATTGCATTTTAATAATTTGTATCTTATAATAAGGTATAATAATGTTGTTATAATAATGGTTGTAAATTTTAATTAATAAAAAATTAAAAGGAGAAAATGATGAGTATAGTTTTATTAACTGCACTTGGTGTTGGTGGTGCAACTATGATAGGTGCAGTAATTGGTTTTTTATTTAAAAAGATTAGTCATACTTTTTCAGATATTGTGATAGCATTTGCTGCTGGTGTTATGCTTTGTGCTGCAGTGGTTGGGTTGATTTTGCCATCAGTGACTGAATATGGACAAGGTGATTTTGCAATTTTAATTACTATTTTGGGTGTGTTTTCTGGAGCATTTTGTCTTAATTTGATTGATAAATTAGTTCCACATTTACATAAAATTGTTGGTGTTGAAAATGAAGAACCACATCATAATAAAAATTTAAGTAAGGTTTTGTTATTTGTGCTTGCGATTGGTATTCATAATTTTCCTGAAGGTATAGCAGCAGGTGTTGGATTTGGTTCAGGGGATACTACTCATGCATTAATTATTGCAGGTGGTATTGCACTTCAAAATATTCCTGAAGGACTTGTTATAATTAATCCAATGCTTTCTGCTGGTATTTCTCCAAAGAAAACTTTTCTTTTGGCAATGATTACAGGGCTTGTTGAGGTGGTTGGAACTTTAATTGGTTATTTTGCTGTAAAGTTGGCCTCATTTATTTTGCCATTTGCATTGGCTTTTGCCGGTGGAACGATGCTTTATGTTATTAGTGATGAAATGATTCCAGAGACTCATGCACATGGACATCAAAGGGGTGCAACTTATGCGCTTTTATTTGGTTTTTGCTTGATGCTTTTATTAGATGTGCTTTTAGGATAAAATATAATTATATTTAAAATTCTTTATTTTTTAATCTAATAATTAATTTTTATAAAAAAATCCCTTGACAAAATTATTTATATCTATATAATATTTATTGTTGAAAAAATAATGCCGAAGACAGCAAGTGAGTTTTACTCTTAATATCTTGCCGAGGAATGTTAGATAATAATTTTAAGTTGTTACCTTATGTTCCTGTGAGCATAAGGTTTTTTTAATACTTCACACTAGAAAGGAGAATATAAATGTCAGCAAATTTTGAAAATAAAAAAGTTGTTGTAAGTGAAATTGAAGAACTTGCTAAGAATGCTAAATCTATCGTTCTTGTTGACTATCGTGGACTTACAGTTGCACAAGTTACAGAACTTAGAGCAAATGCTAGAAATGCAGGTGGCGTTTATAAGGTTTACAAAAATAGACTTATGAAGATTGCTTTTGATAACCTTGGAATTACATTCCCTGCTTCTGATTTTGAAGGCACAACTGCAGTTTTATTCCACCCAACTGACGAAGTTGCTCCTGCTAAAATTGCACTTGATGGCGCAAAAAAATACAATGTGCTTAAATTAAAATCAGGTTATGTTGATGGTAAATACTACAACACTGAAGAAGTTACAGCACTTGCAAATATCCCATCAAGAGAAGTTTTACTTGCTCAACTTCTTGGTTTACTTACAAGCCCAATGCGTTCGCTTGCTGTTGGTTTAAGCGAAGTTGCAAAGAAAAATGCGTAATTATCGCATAAATAATTAATTTAAATATAAAATTTAAAATTTTTAAAACAAAATAGGAGATAATAATATTATGTTAGATACTAAGAAATTTATTGATGAAATCAAAGCATTATCAGTAGCAGAACTTAATGAATTAGTTAAGGCTATTGAAGAAGAATTTGGAGTTTCTGCTGCTGCTATGGCAGTTGCTGGTCCAGCTGCTGGTCCTGCTGCAGAAGTTGAAGAAAAGACAGAATTCAATGTTGTACTTAAAGAAGTAGGTGCAAACAAAATCGCTGTTATTAAGGTTGTTCGTGAAGTTACAGGTCTTGGCCTTGCTGAATCAAAAGCAATGGTAGAATCTGCTCCTGCAACTGTAAAAGAAGGCGTTGCTAAAGATGCAGCTAATGAAATGGTTGAAAAATTCAAAGCTGCTGGTGCAACTTGTGAACTTAAGTAATTTAAGCAAAATAATTTAATAAATTTGTGTGAAGTCAAGGTGGGGAATTTTCCTCACCTTTTTTATTACTTATACTATTATAAATAATAAATAATTAATTAAAATATATTGAAAAGTTTGAAAAATGACACTTTAATGATATATAATAATTTTATGAGAGAATTTATTAATTTTTTATTAAATGATTATGAAGTTGTAAATGTTTATGAAAAGATTGATAAACATAATAAGTTTCCATCAAACCATGGTATGAAACATATTTTGGGAGTGGTTGAATTGTCTAATAAGATAATACCATTGTTAAAATTATCGCAAAGAGAAAGTCTTATTTTACAAACAGCGTTAATTCTTCACGATATTGGTCAGGTTGATGGGCGAGAAAATCATGGCTATAAATCTATGCTTTTTGCAAAAAATTATCTTCCATCAAAAAATATCTTTGATGAAAGTGAATTAAATATGATTTATTCTGCAATTGAAACACACGATGAGTGTTTTGATTATTCGATTTTACAAAATAAATTTTCTTGGCTTGTAAATATGATTGATAAGTTGGATTTTTCAAAAAATCGCTTAGAAAAGAATTATAAAGAAAGGTTTGATTATTCGGTTTATGAGGATATTGAAAGACTTGATTTTTATTTAGAAAACAAGACCTTTAAAATTGTAATAGTTAAAACTGAAAAGCCAAAAATAATAAATGTAAAAAAATTATTTGAGAGAAATTTATTTACAAAATCAATGTTGACTTTTAAATTGTTTTGTGAAAAATTTAGTTTAGAACCAAAAGTTTATTTAAATGATGAAGAAATTGATTTAAATTTAATTAATAAAAATGTAATTATGGCAACTTAAAAGGGGAAAAAATGGAAGAAATTGAAAAATGTTGGTGTGGAAGTGGTAAAAATTATGATGATTGTCACTTAAAAATAGATGAAAAATTACTTGAACTTAGAAAGATTGGTAAAGAAATTCCTCCAAAATCTTTAATAAAATCAGAAAAAGAGATAGAGGGAATTAGAAAAGCAGGAGATATTAATTCAAAAGTTTTAGATAAAGTTGCTGAGTGTATAAAACCAGGTATGACTACTGATGAAATTGATAGAATTGTTTATAATGAAACTAAGAGATTGGGTGGTATTCCTGCTTGTCTAGGTTTTGAAGGTTTTCCGAAATCTGTTTGTACTTCGGTAAATAATGTTGTGTGTCATGGAATACCTAGTGAAGAAGTTGTTTTGCAAGAAGGTGATATAATAAATGTTGATTGCACAACAATTGTTGATGGTTACTTTGGTGATGCTTCTAGAATGTTTGAAATAGGAGAAGTTTATGAGGAAACTCACAGGCTTGTAACTGTTGCAAAAGAGTGCTTGGATTTGGCTGTAAGTAAAATTAAACCTTACTCTCATCTTGGAGATATTGGTTATTATGTTTCAAAACATGCTAAGAAAAATGGCTATAGTGTTGTAAAAGAACTTGGTGGTCATGGTGTTGGACTTGAAATGCATGAAGAACCATTTGTTAGTCATACTTCTAAGAAAAATACGGGTATTGTTATTGCTCCGGGTATGGTTTTTACAATTGAGCCTATGATTAATCAAGGTAGTGCAGATGTTTGTATAGATGATGAAGATGGTTTGACGATTTATACTTATGATGATTCGCTTTCTGCTCAGTGGGAGTATACTCTCCTTATGACAGAATCAGGTGTTGAAATTTTATCAAAATAATAATTTTATGTTAAAATATTTAAATTTTTATGTAAATATAGTAAAATAGATTAGAAAATATAATATAAAAAGGAAGTATTACTTATGAATTTAGAAGAAATGCAAAAGAGAGTTTGGCAAAATAAAATCAACCATGGTTTTGATTTGGTTAATGTTGAAAGAGAATTTTGTTTGCTTTATGGTGAAATGGGTGAAGCATATGAAGCATATATTAAAAAACATGATAATTTAGCAGAAGAACTTGCAGATGTTGCTATTTATCTTCTTGGTCTTTCGGGTATGGTTGGTGTTAACCTTGCTGAAGAAATTGAAAAGAAAATGGCAATTAATGAAAAAAGAGAATATGTTATGGTAAATGGTGTCCTTGTAAAAAAAGGTAGCAAAGATGATGTTTAATTAAAACTTTTGACAATATTTAATAAAAAATAAGATTATACAGAAAAAATAACAAAAAAACAAAAATAGTAACAAAAACAGTTGACAAAAGGATAACAAATATAGTATTTTAATTAAGCATTGAGCAAAAACCAATAGTTTTTGAGAGATGTATATAACAAATTTAAAAATATTTAAAAAACTTTAAAAAAAGTGTTGACAAATGAATTTAAATTTGATATATTAATAACGTTCCGAGCAAAACGGAGCAATGCAAATTGACAAATTAATATATTGAAATGTACAA
>JAFTMY010000043.1 GCA_017452165.1 Clostridia bacterium
CCAAGGAATATTACCTCCAAGATATTTTTCAATAGGTCTAGGGGAACCACCCCTTGTGATTTCACACAAATCTCCGAGAGGAACAGATTCCCAATGTTTAGTGTTTTCGATTGGATCTCCAAACATCTCGATAAATTGTGATTTAACCAAGAGATCATATTTTTCTAATTTTTGTTGTTTTTTTACTAAAATACTTGTTACTTGATCTAATTTTTTTACAATTTCTTCTTGCTTGTTCAATGGGTGCATTGTTATATGAACTTTATTCAAGTGAGAAGGTCCATAATTAAGTTGAGCTGAACCTGTTATGAGTTTTTGAATTTGTGTTTTATATTTTTCTGATTTTAAATAATACATTAAATATTTAAGATTAAGTTCATTTTTATCTTTAACCTTAAATCTTATTGTACTGGTATTCATACATAAAGGAAGCATGTCTTTAGTTACTAATCCCATTTTTTTATCAAGATATTCTACTTTAATACCAGAACTGGCAATAATCAAATCACCCTCATCACAAAGAAAGTGTTTATATTTACCAAATGCTTCTTCTTCAGAAATATATCTAGAACTATTTGATAATACGATATTTCCATCAACTAAATTTGCAACATTTAAAAGTTTAACCCCATTAGTTGTATATTGGGTATTTCTAACACCAGGTCCTTCTTGAAACCAAACGACTTCATTTAATTTTTTTTCTATCACTTATTACACCTCCAACATATCCTTTAACTCTTGTGTTAGGGTATCAATTTCTGCATTAATTTCAATTATTTCTTTTAAAATTTCTGCAGGTTTTGGATATTCAATAACTTCTCGAACAACTTCTTTATACGCTGATAATTGTAAACTATAATCATTTTCAACAATCTTGGATTTTTCAACAAAGAACGATTTATCTTTTGCAGTTCTTGATTCTTCTTCTTTTAAATTATGGAATCTTGAAATAATATCAGGAATATCATTTTCTTGAATAGGACTTCTTTTATCATCAAGAGAGAATCCATCTGCTTTCATATCATAGAACCAAACTTTGTCAGTTCCACCAGTATTGGTTTTTGTAAAAATTAATATTGCAGTTGAAACTCCCGCATAAGGTTTAAACACACCACTAGGCATTGAAATAACAGCTTCTAATTTTTGATTTTCAACAAGTTCTTTTCTTATTTGTTTATGAGCAGTTGAACTACCAAACAAAACGCCATCAGGAACAATACTTGCACATCTTCCACCAAGTTTTAAACTACGAACAAATAAACTTAAAAATAAAAGTTCTGTCTTTTTTGTTTTTGCGATTGCTAAAATATCTTTTGAAACATCAGCAAACTCTAAACTTCCTGCAAATGGTGGATTTGCAAGAATAAGAGAATATCTATCTTTATCAGTATTATCTTCTGATAATGAATCTCTTTGCGCAATATTTGGATTTTCAACACCATGAAGCATTAAGTTCATCGCACCAATACGAAGCATTGTTTGATCGGTATCAAAACCATAAAACATACTATTAGCATATTTCTCTAAATTTTCTTTTTTCAATAATTCATTTTCATAGTTTTCAGAAACATATTTAGCACTTTCAACAATAAATCCTGCTGAACCCATTGCTGGGTCGCAAACTACATCATTAAGATTTGGTTTCATCAATTCAACCATCATTCTAATAATGTGTCTTGGAGTTCTAAACTGTCCGTTAATTCCTGAACTTGCCATTTTTCCAAGTATATATTCATAAACATCACCCATAGAGTCTTTATCATTAAGGTCAAGTCCATTAATTCCATCAACAACTCTTGCAAGTGTTCTTTCGTTAGGTATCATAAAAATTGCGTTTTGCATAAATTTGCTATACGAAGAATCTTTTCCTGTATTAACATTTTTAATAAAAACAAACACATCATTTCTAACGATATTAAACATTTCACGAGTATCTAAATTTTTAAAAATACTCCAACGAAGATTTTTATAAGGAACTTCCTTTTCAGTTTCTGGGTTTAACCAATTACCATCTTTAAAAACAGGATTTTTAACTTCTGCCTTGAAAATACTTGCAGTGGCTTCCTTTTTTAATTGGTTATCATCTAAAAGTTTTATAAATAACAAATATGTGATTTGCTCAACAACAGTCAGTGGTGTTGTTATTCCTGCCGCAAAAAATGTATCCCATATTGCATCTATTTTGTTTTTTAATTGTCCTGTAATCATAAAATATCTCCTTTATAACAAATAAATTATAACATATTTTATCAAATTGCCAATAAAAATAAATAAAGTTGCTAAAAAAATGGATTTTATATATTCAGCAAAAATAAAAAAACTATTCTTCGTTGATGTTATAGAGATTTTAACTGATAGTATTCAACCAAGAAAGTATTGGAATGACTTAAAAAAGAAGTTGAAAAATGAAGGTAGTGAATTGTCCGATAAAATCGGACAGTTGAAAATGATTGCTAAAGATGGCAAGAATAGATTAACGGATGTTGTTAATACAAAAAACTTATTAAGATTAATTCAGTCAATTCCATCACCTAAAGCAGAACCATTTAAAATTTGGCTTGCACAAGTTGGAAGTGAAAGATTAGATGAAATTGCCGACCCAGAAAAAGCAATCTTGCGTGGAGCAGATTTTTATCGAGCAAAAGGCTATACTGAAGGTTGGATAAATCAGAGACTTCAAACTATTGAAATGAGAAAAGAATTGACTGATGAATGGAAAAATCGTGGTATTGAGAACGAAAGAGATTATGCTATTTTGACTAATGAAATGACAAAAGTTTGGTCGGGATTATCAGTTCAAGACTATAAAAAATATAAAGGACTTAAAAAAGAAAATTTGCGTGATAATATGACAAATATTGAACTTGTCCTTAATATGCTTGCCGAAGTTACAACAACAGGTATTTCTAAAAATGAAAATCCTACAACATTTAATGAAAGTAAACAAATTGCCAAACGTGGTGGAAATATTGCTAAAAACGCAAGACTTGAATATGAAAAAGAAATTGGAAAAAGTGTAATTTCTCCTATTAATGCAAAGAATAAAATTTTACTTGAAGTTAATAAAAATAATGAAGATAAATAAGATTATTCAAGTATGTAAAATATAGTAAATGAAAAAAGTAAATCAATGATTTACTATTTTTCTTGTTATAAATAAATTAAAAATAACAATATTATTAGTTATTTAAAAAATTTTTCACAAACTAAAAAGTTGGTTAAAATTATAAATAGTTTGTTAAAATATAAAAAAGTTGGTTAATTTATTAAAAAAGTTGGTTAATTTGCAAAAAAGTTGGTTAAATTATTAAAAAATTAAAAGTACTATTTCTGAAATGGTAGAAGGTGTAATTAATTTTGCAGCCATGAATAGTCCTAGGTCTATAGGTTTTAAAATATGCATTTTACTATAGAATCACTATCGGAAAATATGCATCTTGATACTAAATTAGTGTCAAAAAATATGCATATAAGTTAATTTTAGTAAATAATATACACCATTGTTTGTGAAATAACGACACCGCTTTATAAGTCAATGTTTACTTAAAATTAGATAGAACTAAATCAGTTTAGGCAATTCTAAATCGACTCATTTTTTTAAGATAATATGTTATTGGTGTCAAAATTGGTGTCAAACCATAAAATTGCTCATTTTTTTAACTTGAATAATGCTCATAAATCCTTATTTTATCAGCATTTATGAAAAGTGGTATTTTTAGAGATGGTTTACTTGGTAAGGTGGAGGTCGCGGGTTCGCTCGGCGAAACCAAAGCCACAAAAAATGAGGTTATCTCTTCCATAAGTTCCAAAAATATAATAACTGAAAATTTTTTATAAAAAAGTGGGGTAATCCTGCAATCAGTCCTAGATTTAGACAACTAATTTATTTGTAGTTTTTTTTATAAAAAAAATTCAAACAAAATCACTTATAAATCTGTCGTTGGACTTTTATTATTACAAAATGTTACTATTTTATAATTCACTTTTTGCTTAACGCCAACAAAAAAAAGTTATTATTTATAAAATTATTAAAAACAAGGTAAAATCATCAAAAACTGCCTAAAACTGCCTATTTTTGCTTAAAATTATCTATTTGTGTCTTTCAAATTGGCTATCAAATTTACTTTATAATTAAGTAATTTATTTTTTTTAAATTTAGATTAGAAATAGTTGAAAAAATTGAGCATTTAATATAAAAATAGATTAAAATTTATATATTATGAATTTGTAATTATTATTCAAAGATAAAAATTATAAAGAAATACTAAATAATATATATTTAATAATTTTTAGTATATATAAATTTTTTATATTTATGTTTTATAAAAAATAAGTTATAATTATGATAAAAAAGGAACTATTATGGAAGAAAGATATCAGTTAATTGATTATTATATAAAAGACCTTACTCCTGATGAACAGAGGGGTATTTATGGTGATTTGAGAGATTTATTCACTTCTTTTCAAAGAGAGATTATTAATGATGTGGAAAATGATTACAAAAATATTTTTGCTAGTGGTTTGTTTAAAAATAATGAGCAACTTGAAAAATATTTAAAATTAATCGTTAATAGTTTTATAAAAATAAATGAGCGTATGATAAAAAATGGAAGACCACCTTTGTTTAAAAATCCTAATAATTTAAAAGAGTCAATGGATTTAAGAGATAAACTTATAATATTTATGCCAGAGAGTAGGTGTAATGAGATTATTTGTTGCAACTCTTTTAAGGAATATCGTCCGATAACTTATAAAATAAAATCTTAGCATACAAAGTAAAATAATAAGTATATTAATGATTATATATTAGATAAATAAAAATTAA
>JAFTMY010000044.1 GCA_017452165.1 Clostridia bacterium
TATTATAAAAATTTATATATAAATAACATTTATCATTTTCAAATATGTTATTGCCGATATATTTTACATTAAGTAAATTTTCAAAATATACAATATTATCATTAATTTTAGCATATTTTAAATTATTTTTAATTAAGTCAAATAAATCTTTTTCGCTTTTATTTTTAATTAACTTATTTCTTTTTTTAAATGATAAAATAAAAATAAAGGTTATAATTGTCAAAGATATCATTAAACCTAAGGTGAAAGATAAAGTCTTAATTTTAAAAATAATATTTAACCATAAATACGTTAATAAAAAAATTATAAATCCAATAAATATACTATCAATAATAATAGCAAGTTTACTTTTAATCATATATTAATTATTGACAAAAAGTTTATATTTATTTTGATTTATTCAATTTTTATATTATAATATAAAATGAATAGGAGTTTGTATGAATAAAAGAGGAGAAAAATTAGATGCAATTAATCTTAATAATTTGATTGATTTAACGCTGCTTGATCCAAGGGCAACAGTTGTAGATATTGAAAAATTATGTGATATTGCTTATAAAAATCAATATTATGCCATTTGTATAAACCCTTGTAATGTTTTATTTGCAAAAGGATATATTTTGAAAAATCTTGATGGTGCTTTAAAGATAGTAAGTGTGGTTGGATTTCCTCTTGGAGCAAGTTCAATGTCAACAAAAGTTCATGAAGTTAAACAGGTTTTAGCAGAAGGTGCTGATGAAATTGATGTTGTAATTAATATTGGTAGAGCAAAATCAATGGATTATGAATATATAAAAGATGAACTTAAAATTATAAAAAAAATTGCAAAAAAACATATAGTAAAAGCGATAATTGAAACTTGCTACTTTGATGAAAATGAAATTATAAAACTTTGTAAAATTTGCATAAGTGCTGGTGTTGATTATATAAAAACTTCGACAGGTTTTGGAACATCAGGAGCAAATGAAGATGTAATTAATATTTTATTAAATGAAACAAAAGGTAAGTGTTTAATTAAAGCATCGGGTGGAATTACTACTCGAAGTCAAGCAATTCATTATGTTAATATGGGTGTTAGGAGAATAGGAACTAGCACTATTTTATAGGAGAACAAATGGAAGAATATATTTCAAAATCAAATGAAGAAACTTTAAAATTTGCAAAAGATTTTGCAAAATCTTTAAAAGTGGGAGATATAGTTTTATTAGATGGAGATTTAGGTGCTGGAAAAACTGTTTTTTCAAAAGGTATTGTATCGGCTCTTTCAAATGATAAAATTATAGCAGTTTCACCAACATTTGTTATAGTTAATGTTTATAATACTAATCCACCTGTTTATCATTTTGATTTGTATCGAATTGGAGATGAAAGTGAACTTGATGCAATAGGTGCTGAAGAGTATTTTTATGGAAATGGTATTTCTCTTGTTGAATGGCCGAGTAGGGCGTCACATATATTTCCTAAAAATGTTATTAAAGTAAATATTATAAAAATAAGTGATAATGAAAGAAAAATTTTAATAGAAAGGTAAGTTTATGAATACATTAATTTTAGATTGCTCAGCAGGTATGAATATACATTTGCTTTGCGAAGAAAAAATTTATTCACATTGTGATTATAATCAAAAAAAACATACAGATGAATTACTCCTTGCAGTTGATAAAGTTTTAAACGAAGCAAATATATCTGTAAAAGAGATTGATAAAATTTGCGTTTGTATTGGACCGGGAAGTTTTACAGGAATAAGAGTTGCAGTTTCTATTGCAAAGGGACTATCAATAGGAACAGGAGCAAGGATTTATACTTGTTCAAATTTTGATATTTATTCTTATAAAAACCATAAAAATATAATTTATATTTTAGAGGGTTTTTCAACTAATGTTTATGTAAGAATTGATGATGATAATCAAAAAGACTTTTGCGTTGATATAAATAGTTTTATTGATGAGATTAAAAGTAAATATAAAGATTATAAAATTCTAGTTCAATCAGAAAAACTGCAAAATACACTAAAAAATAGTGAAATTTTATCAAAAATTGCAGAAAATAACATAATTTTATACTTTAAAGATAAAATTCAAACTGATAATTATACAATTATTAATCAAATATCACCAATCTATCTTAGAGCATCTCAGGCAGAACTTGAACGAGAAGAAAAGATAAAAAAGGGATTAATTAATGATGATAAATAAAGATGAAGTTATAGTATCAAAAATGGAAGAAAAAGACGCTATTGCAGTTTATCAAATTGAAAGAGATTTAATTGGAACTTCCACTATTTCTTCTATACTCCAAACCTTAAATAGTGATACACTTAACTATTATACATTAAAGTATAATGATGAAGTAATTGGATTTATGGAAATATCTTTAATTCCTCCTGATTGTGAACTATATGATATTGCAATTAAAAAATCTTTTCAAGGTCAACATTTATCTGATATTTTAATGAAATACTTATTTAAAATTTGTAATGATAATAAATGTGAAACAATATTTTTAGAAGTGAATAATATAAATAGTAAGGCTATAAGATTGTATAAAAAATATGGTTTTGAAAAATACTTTATTAGAAAAAATTATTATGGTAAATCAGATGCTATTTTAATGAAAGTTGATGTTAAATTAGATTAATATTATTAATGAAATATTTAAAATTTGGAGATTCGAAAAAATATTTAGTATTTTTGCATGGTTGGGGAGCAGATAAAAATTCATTTCTGTGGCTAAAAAATCAATATAAGGAATATTCTATTATTTTTGTTGATTTTGCAGGTTTTGGTGAAACTCCTGAACCGAGTAGACCATACTCCGTTTATGATTATGTTTCAGAATTAAAAGAATTGTTAGATAATTTTTATATTGAAAGTTTGGTTTTAATTGGTCATTCTTTTGGTGGCAGAGTTGCAATAAAATTTTCATTTTTGTTTCAAAATGACTATCATTATTTTAAACTGTGTTTAGTAGATTCTGCTGGAATAAAACCAAAGAGGAATTTATCATATTATTATAAAATTTATAAATATAAATTTTTAAAACATTATTTTCCAAAATCAAAGAAATTGTTTAATTATGGTTCTAGCGATTATAAAAAACTATCTAAAATTATGAAACAAACACTTGTAAAAGTAGTAAATGAAGATTTATCTAATTATGCAAAGTTTATAACTGTAAAAACATTAATTATTTGGGGAGAAAATGATAAAGAAACTAAACTTTATATGGCAAAAAAACTTAATAAATTAATTAAAAATTCATCACTTGTAATTATAAAAGACACAGGACATTTTTCCTTTATTGAAAAACCTTATGAATTTATTTTTAATTTAGATATGTTTCTAAGAAATTAAAAGAGGTAAAAATATGAACGCTTATTTATTAGTGAAAAATTTGAGTGAAATAACAAAAAATGATAATATTGTGCTTGTATCTATTGCTGTTTTATCAACAGTTCTTTTTGTATTTGTTGGATATAAACTTATGCAAATGTTACAATTAACTGGCTATAAACTAAAAGGTTATTTTATGTGGTTTAAGGAAACAAAAGGAGCATATTTTTCAAGATTATTTATGCTTACTTTTTTGTCTTTTGCTTCAATTTTAATGACAAATGTATTGTTAGAGGATTTCTTTGTTATTAATATTTTAAAGTTTGTTGGTATATTATTTTTCTTTTTATTTTCATCACTATTTATTACAAATCTTTTTTCAGCAAAACAAAAAACACCACTTAAATATACAAGAAGAATGACAAGATTTGTTGTAGTTTATTCGATTTTAATTTTTGGGGTTTCTCTTGCTATAATTTATATTGGATTTATGTTTATACCTTATGTTTCTTATGGGTTAATTTCAGTTGTTCCTATTTTATTACCACTTATTGTAATTCTTGCATATTTTATAACTTATCCAATTGAAAAACTTATATCTACCTCTTATATAAAAAAGGCAAAAAATGTTATAGTATCAAACAAAAAAATAAAAGTAATTGGTATCACAGGTTCTTATGGAAAGACCACAATGAAAAATATACTAGGAACTATTTTATCTGAAAAATATAAAGTTTGCATTACTCCATCAAGTTACAATACTCCACTTGGTCTTGCAAAAACAATACTTTCTAATTTAGAAGAAAATGATGAAATTTTTATTGCTGAAATGGGTGCTAGACAAGAAAAAGATATTAGTGAATTATGTGAAATGGTAAACCCAACAGTAGGACTTATAACTGGTATAGGAAATCAACATTTACTCACATTTGGCTCAGTTCAAAGTATTATGAATGCTAAGGGTGAACTTGCTGATTATATCACAAAAAATAATGGAAAATTATATTTTAATATTGAATCAAAAAACGCAAAAACACTCTCAAATTATTATGAAAATGCCACAAAAGTGGCTTTAAATAGTCAAAATCTGTTAAAATTTGATAATATTGAATCAAATAAAGATGGCTCAAGTTTTGATATTTGTTATAAAGAAAAGACTATAAAAACACATACAATTTTACTTGGTGAACATAATATTTTTAATATTTATTTTGCTTGTTTAGTTGCGTTAGATTTAGGATTAAGTTTAGAGCAAATAGTAAATGGTATTAATAAACTTGCATCTATTCCACATAGACTTGATATCATAAAATCTACTAGCACTTACACAATTATAGATGATTCATACAACTGCTCTGTTGAGGGTAGTAAGGCTAGTTTAAATGTTCTTTCTAAGTTTGATGGTCAAAAATTTGTTATTACTCCTGGAATTGTAGAACTTGGTGCTGAACAATTTAATGCGAACTTTGAATTTGGAAAGGATATGGCAAAAGTTTGTGATTATGTTATAATCGACTCGACTATTAATTATAATGCAATTCATGCAGGACTTGTTTTTGGGAACTTTGATGAAACAAAAATTTTACAAACAGCAAATCTTACTCAAGCAGTAGAAATGCTTAACAAATATGCTTTAAAAAATGATGTCGTTTTATTTGAAAATGATTTACCAGATAACTATAATTAATGAAAAAAGCAACCGATATGAATTAATTTTCATTTGGTTGTTTTTTTATGTAAAAAAATCAACATAAATACAATTTTTCATATTATATAAATAGGAGAATTTTATGGAAAATGTATTATTAGTTTTTGGTGGAAAATCTTATGAACATGATATTTCTGTCGTAACTGCTTCACAAATTTTTAATAAAACCTGTCTTAAAGAATATAATTTAATACCATTTTATATTTCGAGAGATAATAAATTTTATATTTATAATTCAAAAGAGTTTAATATATCAGATTTTTCAGTTAGTAATTTTATTTGTCTTAAAAAGAAATTTAAAGA
>JAFTMY010000045.1 GCA_017452165.1 Clostridia bacterium
ATCGGTTCACTTATAAGTTTTTCTTTTAATCTTCCTCATGTTGGTATTTTTGTTTTATGGGGAAGCGTTATTCTATATGGTATTAGTTTTTTATTTTATCTTATTACTTTTCCAATTGAATTTAACGCATCTAAAAGAGCCGTTGAACTTTTAAAAAACTGTGATTTCTTTTTACCTGAAGAAATTGAAGTTTCAAAAAAAGTCTTAAATGCCGCTATTTGGACATATATTTCTGCCCTTATCTCTGCGCTTTTATTTTTTATTAATTTTTTATCATATGATCAAGTATACGAGAGATAATAATTTTAACAAAAAAACCTTGAACTTTGGATAAACCAAATTTCAAGGTTTTTATTTTTTTATTAATCTTTTTTTAGTTCTAGTTTATAAATCTTTTCATCTTTTAAAACAAAAGTGTCAGTAATATTATAATATTCTCTAGCAAAACCAACCATTTCATTATATCGACTTGCAAGAAGAACTATTGTTTTTACCTTAAGCATATATACTTTTTCAAAAAATGCTGACTGCTTTATTTTAGACTGAGGCAACACAGTTACTATTTTATCAATAAATCTAATTGGAAATTTATTAGACAAAAAGTCATAGTTCATAACAGAAAATGATTTTTCTTTTAATCTTCTTGCTTTTGCCTTAATCTCAGGAATACTTGCAGTATTTTCACAGTTAGCAATAACATTAGCCTTTTTAAAAGAAAACGCTCTAACATAAGAAATCATACCAAGTTCAGAGAACGGGTCAAGTGAAACTTCTTTTTCTACAGGATTTGATAAAAAATTAAGTGCAAATGCTTTTTGTGGAGAAATTTCATTTCTGCTTGTAATTTTAGCAAATTCGCTATTTTTTCTTGTCTCTTTCTTACCAAAAATACAATCACCACTTTTAAGAACAAAGAAAATAATTTCTGCATCAGTATTAAAGAAACCTATTTGCTTTTTTGTCTTTTTAGCAAGCATAGTTTCAAATGCAGTTCTAAGATTTTGATTAATTCCTACACTACCCTTTTCTTCTATAAAATAATGAATACTAAACTTTCTAACTTCTTTTGGGAAAAAGATTTTTAAATCTTTTCTTTCCATAAGATGCTTAAGTTCCATATTTGCTGCACCATAGCCTTCTCTTTTTGAGAAATCATAAACAAAATAAACATCATTAAAAAGTGTGTTTGCAAAAGGAAAGTGTTCATCTGTAAAAAACACTACTCCATCGTTATATAATCTCTTAATATGTGCCTTTTTATCTTGTTTTTTTATAAACTTTTCAACAATTGAATCTAAACCTTGCGTAAAGGTTGCATAATACAAATTTTTCATAGGGACATTATATCATAATTATTTAATATTTTCTACAAAAATGTAACATTTTATGAAAAAAAGATAAAAGATTCTCATTATATTTATTAATTTTATTGATAAAAATTAAAAAATAGTTTAATATAATAATGTATGAGTAAAATGGAAGATAATAATTTAAATAATGAAAATGAAGATTTTTCTTTAAAAAATGAAAATACTCCAAATGAAAAAATAGATGCAAATAGTTCTAGTTTACTTCATCAAGTTCAATCTAATAATCAAACAAATAAAAGTGATGAAAAAATAAATCAAACAAATAATTATATAAATACCTCCTCACTAGATAAATATATTTCGCAAATAAATTCTTTTGATGATTCTTATGATAGCAAGTTTGATTATAATAATGGCACAAATGAAACTGATAATTTTGATGAGAATTCATCAGATATTAGTTATGATACAAATGAAGAAAATCCATTATCAACCATTGCACCTGATGAAATAAAAGAGAAAAAGAACAAAAAATTCTTTATTGGTGGAGCACTCTATTCGTTTTTTTTCGTTTTTTGCTTAACACTTATCACAATTACTTATACATTTAACTTTTTACTTATACCAATTAAAGTTGTCGGTATAAGTATGCAACCAACAATTAACTCCTCTACTTATTATTTAGGTAATGAAGATGAAGAGCATTGCGATATTGTATACTATAAAAAAACTAAAAATTAAAATAATAATGACATTGTTATTGTAAATAATAATAGTTATGTTTCTGATAATGAAGTTAAATATTTAATAAAAAGACTTGTTGCTTTGCCAAATCAAATCATTAAATTTGAACTTATTGA
>JAFTMY010000046.1 GCA_017452165.1 Clostridia bacterium
TATAATTACCATTTTGAATAGTTACATCTTTCAATGCCCAAATGCAAGCTCTATATTTGCTATCGTGTTCTTTACTTGCAATAAGAGAACTTGTTTCTGATTTAATTAAAACACTACCATTTTGAGCAACAATACAATCTGCACCACTTGTTGTAATATTCATATTGCCATCTAAAATAATATCACCATATGCAGATGATAAACCATAATGACTTGTTATGGTTAAATCGTTATTAATTTCAATATTTCCATCGGCATAAATGCAAAATTTTTCATCTGATGAAGAATTAACTACAAGTTTTGCATTAGAACATAAAGAAGAAACTTTGATTGCACAATCATCAGACTTTATCGTTAATGTTTTACTTCCATTGATAGTTAAAGTATATTCACCACTAATGCTTTTTATTGTTTTGTCAACATCAACATTTAATATAGTGTCTTCTGTAAGCACCACATCTTGATTATCTGACAAACTATTAGCAGTAATTGTATTAGAACTTGCATAAGTTGTATTATTGTAGTTCTTGAATAAATTAAGGCTAAAATTTATTGAGAAAATCATTGTAAAAACAATTAAAGTAGTAGAAAATAATCTTTTTAATTTACTTTTCATTTTAATTTTCCTCCTGTATTTTATTTTCAAATTTTTCTTTTTCAGTACAGGTTTTACAGGCAATATCGCCACCTTCTAAGTAATAGCAACAATTATCACAAATTAATAATCCACAAATTTTGCAATTATAAAATTCTAAACGAGCTTCATTATTTGCTCTCTCATAAGCTTTGTGATGCTCATCGGCATAGATTATTGCTCGTGCTTCTTTTTCACTATTGGATAAAAACATCTTTTTCTCAAATCTGTTTTCGTGTTTATAAATCGTTGTTGGAGTAGGTCTTCCACAACAATCACAATAAAAAACAAATTCAAACTGCTCCATTGTTGATTTATCCGAAAATCTTTTAGTAATTGGTTTTAACAATTTAATTACCTCCTTTTTGCTTTTAGAATAATTATATTTTATTATATATAATAAAAAGACTGGTAAAGAAAAGCCGTCCTATTTAGTCCCATTTAAGTCCTATTTAGTCCTATTTTTTTAATTTCCAGTCTAAAAATTTTATATTTTGATGAAAAAATAAAAAAATCTACCTATTAAGGTAGATTAATTTTTAATATATTTTTTTATTTCTATAAATAACTCTGATTTTTTATCAATAGATAATTTTTTGAATATTTTTGTTATGTGATTTTTTACTGAACTATCTGCAATAAATAGAGTTGTTGCAATTTCTTTTCTTTTATAACCTAATAAAACATATTTGAAAATTTCTTTTTCTCTATTTGTTAAAATATCTAATTCTTTCCAATTTGTAAACACAAGTGCAACTTGTTCTTCTGTTATTTTTTCTTCAAATTCTAGCACAGACATATCTACATTAATTGGTTCAACATTTTCTTTCATGTTTTTTGTTTTTATAAGTTCAAACTCTCTAATCATTCCATAAAGAATTAAAAGTAAACATTCATTTAAAATATATGAAATGCAAAGAAATTCAAAATTATGGTCTATAAATTGCTCAATAAGCCAAACTAGTATATTACCAAACACAATTACGCATAAAAAACTCGCATGCATTTTTGATGTTATTTTTTTATGTATGATGGAATAAATTAAAATTGCAACCATTGAAACCATATAACCAAAAAGGTAAACAAAGTATAAACTGTGAAGTGATCCATATTCTTTAACAAGTTTCGCACCACCTTCAATAATTTCAAGTGAAACATCTTTATAGTAAATTGGAAGATATCCACCACTTGTTGCAATAAATAATATTATAGTGCCAATTCCAATAAGTATATATTTTAATATTTTTTGACGCTTTATATTACATACATTTAAAATCATCATAAGCATAAAAAATGGTAAAAATACATTTCCAATATATGCAATACTATTACTAATAAGAGCAAATGTAAGTGTTTTTGAAAGAGATAATAAAAAGTATCCTGTATTACAAACTAAAATAGAGATAAATAATAACATTAATCCTTTTTCTCTTTTTTTATCTACAAAGAAATATGCGATTAATAATATTATTGATAAAAAACAAGCAATTCCGTAAAATATCGACATAATTCTCTCCCTTTATTTTTATGTGTTAACATTATAACATAAAATCTCAAAAAGTGTGATAAAATTTTATAAAATTAATTTATTTAATACATATTTATATCTATTTCGGGTTACTAGGGTCAACAACTCTTATCTTTTTGCCTTGATTTTTAGCCATCTGGATTGTATTTGCTGTGCCACTTGGTTCACCGTTCCAAATTGCAATTACTACATCTGCTTTTGTTACCATATAATTATTTCGATTATTCATACAATCATTTGTATAAGTGTTTTTAGATACATAGTGGACTAAATCTGCTTGTTTAAGTATTTTATTGTATCTATCTTGTTGAGCTGTAGACCATAGTTTTTCTTGATTTAAACAGGGGATTGCACACTCTAAAAACACTTTTTTATATTTCTTTTTTAACTCTAAAACAATCTCAGCACAAATCATATCAATTCCTAGTGCCATTCCACTAATAAAGTAACTGTAATTATTTTGAATTGCTTTTTCTAAAATACCATACATTACTCTTTTAAAATCTTTACAACTTTCTTTTTCTTCATCATAACCCCAAGGAAGTCCTTTAGGTCTATGACCTGTGAAACATATTATATATTTATTGTTATTCATTTTTTATTCTCCTACAATTTGAAACAAGTTCATTTTAACATAAAATTTAAAAATATGCATTAACTTGCTATATTTGTGCATTATTCGTTATATATCAAACCCGAGAATTTTATACTCTTTTAAGTTATAATAATGGCAGTATGATACAGGGGGTTGAAAGATGGATATTTTACTTCGAATAAAAGAATTGCAAAAATCTCAAAAATTATCTACATATATGCTAGCCAAAAAATCCGGTATCGCCGTCAATACTATCTATAATTGGTTTAGATTAAATTACTCTCCAAATTTAGATAGTCTAAAATTATTATGCGAAAAAGGTTTTGAAATTTCATTAGCACAATTTTTCGTTTCAGAAGATGAAATTATTATAAGTAATAATGCTCCAGAAGTTAGTGAAATGATGAAGAACTGGTCTATGTTATCTAATGAACAAAAAGAAGCAGTTAGAATGATGATAGCAAGTTATAAAAAATCTTAATTATCAATATAAAATATAGTCAACTTTAGTGTTGGCTTTTTTTATTGAATATTAATAACACTTATTAATTCTAACTAGCGAACTATTTATATTAGTATAATCTTTATAATTAATTTTACAAAGCGTTCTAACTAGCGAACGGAATATTTTTATATAAATTTTATAATTCTAAATATAGAACGTTCGCTAAAAAGGATTGATTTATATTATGAAGTTAACAGAAGCAATAGCAAAAAGGGTTATTAAATTATTAGCAGAAAGAAATTTATCACAATATTATTTATTTAAAAATGGTGGTGTTCCACGCTCAACTGTTAGTGATGTTGTAAACAATAAAAAGAAAAGAGTTAGCACTGAAACTATTTATCAAATTTGTTCAACACTTGGTTTGTCATTATCTGAATTTTTTAATGACCCATTATTTGATAATTTAGAAGATTAATAAATAAAATTTAAAGACAAAAAAATAAGACCAACTTTTTAAGCTGGTCTTTTAATTTTATTTATTTTTATAAAATTTAAAGCAAAATAGGGTATATATAGTATATTTTGCAGTATTTTTTATTGATTTTGCAGTTTTTATTTAAGAATATAACTTTTATCATCTACCTTAATAGCTCTATAAAGAACCCCTTTATCTATTTTTTCTATGCGTTCTGGTTTACCTTTACATATTGCTTGCAAATATATTTTATCTTTATTTTCTTCAAATTTTTCAGTTGTTACATCAATAAATTTATCTTCTTTAGATACTTCTAAAATCTCAATTCCTTTGCATACTAAAAAGCTACTAAACTGCCATAACTTTTCAAACATACCATTTGAGTCTAGTATAAAACCTAAATCTTCTTGCTTCCAATAACCTGTTATTCTAAAATAATTGTTCATATAATTTACTCCTTGTTTCTCTTAAATCTATTTCTTTGTGAATAATGTAAAACTCCATATATAAAGTCCAATATTGAAATATTAAAATTTCAACATCTTCTTGCACATCTCTATAAACTAATTTGTAACTTAGGTTATGTTGGTCTAAATCTTGCTTTATATATTCGAGTGCTTTTTCTCTGCTTTCAAATTCTTTCATAACATAATCTTTTGTTAAATAAACCATATCTTTCTCCTTTAAGCTATTTTCTTTATTTTTCTATTGGCGTAAGGTAGCCAAACTTTATATGCAAAATCTAAAACCTTTTCATCTGGTCTACTATCGTGTTCTCCATAACATTGTAATATCTTCTTATTTTTAAGTGAATATTCCATTGTTACAAATGGTGTATCAATACTATTTTTATTTCTAATAAAAAATATAAGAGACTCTTCTCTTATAAATCTTTTATCATAATTCATTCTACCTACACAATGATTTAATCTTTCACCTTCAAATAATAAGTCAGCAGGACTCTTAGCAATTATTACTACAAAATCGTCTTTTAAGTTCCATTGAAGTGTTAAATATTTATTAGAAATATTAGAGAATTGTGTATATAATTCTTTCTTTGCTTGTTCTTCTTCAAAAGCCCTTTTTGTATGGTATTCATCTATCCTTATATCGTGCCATCTCATAAACTCTTTAGGGTATTTGTTTTTATTTAATCTTAAATCTAAACCTAATTTTTCACACGCTGAAAGGTAATCTTCATAAATATATAAATCTGCATTTTGTTTGCTTAAATACTCACAAAGTGCCAAATATTCGCTTGTTTTTATATATTTTTTAATAATTTTGCAGTTTTTATCAGTTATATATCTTTTCTTTATCTCTTCTATTCTTTGTGTTGTTAGTAAATCTTTATTGCCTTTATAAGCACTAATTATTGCATTAATATAGAAATAATGATTCATTAAAATAGTATTATTTTTAACAATCCATTTTCTAAATTTCTTGTCTTTTTCGAGCCTAGTTAATATAGATTTACTTGTTGCAAGTTTAGATAAACCTAATTTAACTAACATTTCTGCAAGTGGATATTTTCTATATAATTTTAAATATTTCATTACATCTTCAAAGTAATATTTATCTATTGCAGAGTATTTAAACTCTTCTTGTTTTAATATATATTCTTTATTTAAAACAGGTGCAAACGGGTCATAATATTTATCTTCTGCATAGCACCAATAATCTGTTTCATAGTTCTTTTTTCTGTCTGCAATTCCTTCACTATACCAACCAACACAATATCCAAATATATATGAATATTATACATCTTTAAGTAAACAGTTTTCTGAATCTATTCCGTGAACTGCAA
>JAFTMY010000047.1 GCA_017452165.1 Clostridia bacterium
ATGAAGAAACTTACAAGGTTGTATTCTCAAAGGATTTAGTTTTAAAATAATATGAATAAAAGTTTTAAATTAACAAAAACTAAATAGAAAGGAGATTTATATGAAAAGTAATTTTAAAAAGTTTTTAGTATTATCTTTTTCTTTATTATTTTCGCTAGTTTTAATATCTTGTGGTATGAATAATACAAATAATAACGAAAATAATAATACACCAAAGGTTATAGCAGAAAAAGTTGAATTATCGAAAGCTATTTTATCTGATATTGAATTTGAAAATGGTGATGAAACTAAAATTGATAAAAATGGTGATACATTTACTGTTTCAGGCACAATTATTGCTATGTCAGACTCGCAAAAAACAGCCTTTGGTGTAGATGATGTTACTCATATTGTTGCTGTAAAATTTACATTTGATAAGGAAAAAACTATTTCAACATTTGAGATAAAGGGAAATACAACAAAAGTATTCTCAGTTGATGATAAGGTTGAAAATTATGTTGGTTCTATTTCTGATTTACTTGATAATGAAGAAAATGAAGATGCTTACTGTCATTTAATTTTATCAGCAAATACCAAAGATTATACTTTTACAGCAAAATATTCAGATAATACAACTAGTGTGGTTAAATTTAATATTACTGCAACATTAGCAACTTCTACTGCTGATTAATTAAATTTAATTATTAAAAGAAACTTTTTGTTTTTACAAAAAGTTTCTTTTTTTCTAAGAAAATATGTGTTATAAATGTTTTAATTTTATAAAAAAATTGCTATAATAAACTTATAAAATTTAAGGTGGGTTATTATGTCAGATAAACTTGTTGTTATTGATGGAAATAGTATATTTTATCGTTCTTTTTATGCTCTTCCGCTTTTATCTAATTCTAATGGCGAATATTCAAATGCTGTCTATGGATTTGCTATTCAAGTTTTAAATATTATTAATAATATTAAGCCGAAGTATATGGTGGTTGCATTTGATGCTGGCAAGCATACTTTTAGAAATGATATTTATGATGGATATAAGGCAACAAGAAAGCCTATGCCTGATGAACTTAGAAGTCAAATTGAGCCACTTAAAAATATGCTTAAATTAATGAATATTACAATTGTTGAGAAATTAGGATATGAAGGTGATGACATTATTGGTATTGTTTCTAAGAAGTTTTCTGATATAGAAACAATTATTGTTACTGGAGATAGAGACTCATTTCAACTTGTAGATAGCACTACTAAAGTATATTTTACTAAAAAAGGCACAAGTGAACTAAAAATAATGGGCGTAGAAGAACTTAAGGAAGAATATGGTGTTTCTCCTGAACTTTTCATTGATTTAAAGGCACTTCAAGGTGATACGTCTGATAATATACCAGGGGTTGCAGGTATTGGTCCTAAGACTGCAACAGACTTAATTCATAAATTTGGCGATATTGATGGTATTTATGCTAATATAGATAATATTACTGGTAAGACTAAGGAAAAACTTATTGCAGGAAAAGAACTTGCTTATCTTTCTAAAAAACTTGCAACAATTTTAACTCATGGAGATATCGAACTTAAAATAGAAGATTGTATCTTTGATTTTCCTTTCTCAAATGAAGTTTATAAAGTTTTTAAACATTATGAATTTAAATCTCTTCTTAAAAATAAAAATATTTTTAGTGAAGAAGAAATTGAAAATGCTAACTTTAATGAAAATTTTGAGGTTTGTAAAATTCTAAAACTTAACGAATTTGATAAAATTATAAAAGCAATTAGCAAGTTGAAAAAGTTTGCTTTTTATTACTCAAATGATGAATATCATATTTCAATGGGTAGTATAGAATATACCTTTGTTGTAACTTATGATTTATTTGGTGAAAGTATAGATCTTTTTGCTTTCTTTGAAAAGTTTAAGCCAATTTTTGAGTCTAATGAAATTTTAAAAATTTGTTATAATTCTAAAAAAGATATGTATCTTTTAAAAAAATATGGCTGTGAACTTGTAAACTACTTTGATTGTGCAATAGCAAAATACCTTGTTGATGGTGTTCCTGTAGATTCAGTTTCAGATATACTTTTTGAAGAAGATAAAACATTTGTTGCATCAAAACTTTATAATTTTGCTTTAGAGTATAAAAATAAAATAAAAGAAGAAAATCTTGAATTTTTATTCTATGATGTTGAAATTCCACTCTCAAAAGTTCTTTTTTCAATGGAAAACGATGGTTTTAAGGTTGATAAAGGGGTAATGTTAAGTTTAAAAGAAAAATATTCAAGTGAATTAAAGATGCTTGAAAAAGAAATCTTTGAACTTGCTGGAGAAGAATTTAATGTTAATTCACCTAAGCAACTTGCACACATTTTGTATGATAAATTAGGACTTCCACACGGTAAAAAGCAGTCTACAAGCGCAGAAAAACTTGAAGAAATTTCAGGTATGCATGCAATTGTAAATTCGGTTTTAAGATATAGAAAAGTTGCTAAGTTTTTAGGAACTTATATTGATGGACTTGCAAATCATTTAGATAAAAATGACTTTATTCACACAAGTTTTACTCAAACACTTACTACAACTGGTAGGCTTTCTTCAGTTGAGCCAAATCTTCAAAATATTCCAATTAGATCAGAAGAAAGTAGGGAAATAAGAAGTATGTTTGTGGCTTCTAGTGAAAATAATGTCTTAATTGATGCCGATTATTCTCAAATTGAACTTAGA
>JAFTMY010000048.1 GCA_017452165.1 Clostridia bacterium
ATTTGCGAAACATTACTATAAGATTATAATATCGAAGGATAAGAGGAAAGCGACACGAAGTGTCATTTTCCAAAAGCCGATGATAATTTCAATCTATATAGCCGTTATAGATAACGGAAATTTGCGTTAGCAAATTATGTTTTGCAAGGATTTGCAAAACATTACTATATAGATTATATTTATAAACCACTTAAAAATCAAGTGATTAAGTTAAATTAAATTTTTATAATTAATTAAAAGTTACAAAAACACTTAAAAAGATTGTTAGACAAAGAGTTAAAAAAGTTATATAATATTAAAAATAAACGGAGAAAAGTTTTAATTTATGCAAGTAAAGTGGGTTAGACTAAAAAATTTCAGAAACTATGAAGAGTGCTTTGTTGAATTTAAAGAAGGCATTAATCTTATTTCGGGAAAAAATGGTCAGGGAAAAACTAACCTAGTTGAGGCAGTAATGCTAGGTGCTTTAACAAAAAGTCCTAGAACTTCTCGTGATGATGATATGAAAATGGAAAACACAACCCACGCTGAAGCAGAGGTTTGCATAGAGAGAAAGTTTGGCGAAGTTAAAATAAAATCAATTATTGATAACGAAACTAAAAAATCATTTTATATAAACGGAAATGGAGTAAAAAAAGTTAGTGAAGTTTTTGGAAATTTAGTTGCTGTTTATTTTTCTCCTAATGATTTAAAAATTGTCAGTGGTTCGCCAAGTGAAAGGCGTGATTTTATGGACAGTGATATTTCGCAACTTTCAGGCGTATATTATAACTTAGTTCAAAGATATAATAAGGTTTTAGACCAACGAAACAAACTTCTTAAAACTGTTCATAACAAAATGTTACTTGAGAGTCAAATTGATGTTTGGAATGAGCAACTTGCAAGTTTAGCAGGTCAAATTATAAAGACAAGAAAATCATTTATTAAAAAGTTAACAATTCCTGCGATTGAAACAATGAAATATATTTCAAAAGATAGCGACAACTTAACAATTTCTTATGTGGGTGTAAAGGGCGAAACAAGTGAAGAAATAAAAAATGAAATTTTAAAAGCACTTAAATTTAATTTAGATAAAGATATGGAACTTGGCTACACAACGGTTGGTCCACATAGAGATGATGTTAGGTTTGAGTTAAATGGCAGAGATTCAAAAATCTTTGCAAGTCAAGGTCAACAGCGTAGCATAGTTTTAGCGCTTAAACTTGCCGAACTTGAAGTTTTTGAAAAAGAACTTGGCGAAAAACCCGTGCTTGTTTTAGATGATGTGTTTAGCGAACTTGACTCAGTAAGGCAAAAGAGTTTATATAAAAAGTTTGAGGGTGTTCAGGTGCTTATGACAGGCACACTATTTAAGTTTAAACCTAGTGATGATTATCTTTCTATTGTGATTAAAAATGGAGTGGCACAGTCAAAACTGAGAACAAAAAAATCAGTAGAAGATAAAAAAGAAAATTAGAAATGTTTGTAATTAATTATAAAAATTCATTAAAAATGTAAAAAATAAAATAAAACTTTAATAAAATTACAAAATTAGTTATTTTTTTGATTAAATTAAATATAAATTAAAATAAAAAACAAAAGCATTATTTTGCTTTTGGTTTTTATTTATAATTAATCATCTACATTTCCTACTAAAAAGTCTAACCCCACATTAAAGTATTTAGCAATTGTTAATAAATTATAAGTTTTAGGTATTAATCCCTTTTTCCATCTATAATAATTTGATTCATTAAAATTCATATCATTCATTGTTTTTAAAATTGATTTATTATTTATTTTTACAAGTGCATTAAATTTATCAAAAAATTTTCCAGTTTCTTTATTTGTGTTAATTTTTTCATCAGATAAACCAAATAAATAATCTAAGGATACTTTAAAATATTTAGCAATAATGATAGCAACGCTAATTTGTGGGTAATAATCATTTAAAAAATATTCATTAATAGTTGAAAATGATTTATTTATATTGTTAGCAAATTTTTGTTTTGTTAAGTTATTATCTTGTAATAATTCAATTAATCTCTCTTGAAAATCGTTCATAAAACACCTATTTTGTTTTGCTAATTAAGTAGTCTATTGAAGTATTTAAGTTTGTTGCTATTAATAAGATTGATTCCATTTTTGGAACTTGACCATATTTCCAGTGTCTTAAACAAGATTCGCTAAGATTATATTTTTTTGCAAACTTCCAATGACTTATTTTTGATTGTTTTAATAGTTCTTCATATTTAAAAACAAAATTATTAATATCAATAATGATTTCATTTTTGTAGTTATTTGTATTTGTGAGACCAAATAAATAATCAAGTGAGCAATTAAAATAATTTGCAATTTTTAATGTAATATCAATAGTTGGTATTGAACCATGCAAATACCTACTATACTGCATAGCAGAAACACCACTTTCTTTTGCTAGTTTTCTTAATGATAATCCACTATCTTCGATTAAATATTTTAAATTTTCATTAAAGTTTTCCATAATGTTTCCTAATAACTAAATATCTACATTTCCTACTAAGTAATCTAATCCTACATTAAAATATTTTGCAATTTCTATTATAATAATTGTCTTTGGAGCAGTTCCATCTCTCCATCTAAAATAGTTAGATAAACTAATTTTTATATCTTTAAATATTTTTCGTAATGATAAATTACTATCATTTATAAGTTTGTTTAAATTTTCAAAAAATTCTAAATTATTATGATTTTCATTATTTTTATTATTAGAAAAACCAAATAAATAATCCAAAGAACACTTGAAATACTTTACAATTTTTATTGCAATGTCTAATTGTGGATAGTAATTTTTATTAAAATATCCATTAATTGTAGAGTGGTCTACACCAATGATTTTAGATAATTGCAATCTATTAATTTCTGCGTCTTCTAATAATTCTTGTAATCTCTCTTGAAAATCGTTCATTTTAATTTTCCCCATATTTCAACAAATTGTTATATTTTCTCCCTTATATTTTTAAATAAAAGGGATTAATTTGCTTGATTTGGGAAGCAATGGGAACATATAATAGAATTATAAAAACTTAAAGGAGATTAAAAATGGATAAATCTATGGTTGTAGAGACACTTGCTTCATATTTCAAAACAGAAATTTTAAATGAAATTGAAGTCTATGAAGATAAACTGATAGTTATTGTGCAAAATGAAAAGTTTGAAATAACTATTGTTTAATATTTTTGTTACCAAAGATAAAGATATTTGAGTTGTTTTAGGAGATTATTATGGAAAATAAAGATTATGTGCTTAAGCACGACTATGGTTATGGCAGAGAGCCAGAACTAACTAAACTAATGAAACTTGAACTTAGAAATAAAGAGGATTTAAAAGAGTATATTTTAGATGTTTTAGAAAATGCGTTTGTGAATTTTAAGGAAATAAAAACTAATATAAAAAAGGTGTAAAATTATGAACGAAAGTCAAAAGTTATTGTTACTTAGTTATTTTAATAATGAAGAAACAATGAGGTTTATGTGCATGGATTTTTTTGAAGAGTTAAAGTTAATAATACCAAAAAATTTGATTTACTGTAAAGAAAATTCAAATGATAAAATAAGAGATAAAAACCGAGAAAAAGTAAAAGAAATAATCATAAAATTTTTAACTAAAAATGAAGTATATTATAATGAAATAAAAAAATTATATCATAGCAAAAACTTAGATTTTATTGATGATATAATTGATGCTTATGTGATTACACTTTTAATAGATAAAACTCATATTTTTAAAGATAAAAACAGTATTGCTTATAAGGATTTTTGGTAGAAAATCTAAAAATATTTTTAATAAAAAACATAGATAAAAATGAAGAGGTAAAACTTTAAATTTCTTCATTTTTTCTTTTGCAATTTTTGTCAATATTTTTAACAAATTTAATTATTATAATAAAACCAAAAAAAACTATCATATTAAGTATAGTTATATTATATATTTATTATATAATTTTTTAGAAAACACTTGAAAATTGATATCAAATTTAGTATAATTATTATGGTTAAAAATTTAAAAAGGTGGAACTATGGGCGATTTAGGAAAAGTTAATGAAAATAGTTATGGCGCAGAACAAATTACTGTGCTTAGAGGTTTAGAGCCTGTTAGAAAAAGACCGGGTATGTATATCGGTTCAACAGACTCTCATGGTCTTCATCATTTAATCAACGAAGTTGTTGATAATAGTATTGATGAAGCACTTGCAGGTTATTGTAATAAAATCAAAGTTGAAATTAATAAAGACGGCTCTTGCTCTATTGAAGACAATGGTCGTGGTATTCCAACTGGTATTAATAAAGAAGAAGGCAAGAGTGCCGTAGAACTTGTTTTAACTAAACTTCACGCAGGCGGTAAGTTTGGTGATGGTGGTTACAAAATTTCGGGTGGTCTTCACGGTGTAGGTTTATCGTGCGTAAACGCTCTTGCAGAATGGCTTGAAGTTGAAGTTCGTCAAAACGGAAAACTCTATAAGCAAATTTATAATCGTGGTATTCCTCAAAGGGATTTAGCAGTTGTTGGAGATTCAGATACAACAGGAACAAAAGTTACATTTATGCCTGATGATACAATCTTTGAAACAACAACTTTTGAGTATGATATCATTAAGCATAGACTTCGTGAACTTGCATTTTTAAATAAGGGTATTGTTATTGAACTTAAAGATGCTAGAAATGATAAGTCAGAAACCCTTTGCTATGAAGGTGGCATTATTGAGTTTGTGAACGAACTTAACCAAGGTAAAACTACAATTTTAAGCCAACCAATTTATATTAGCACTCTTTCAAAAGACAAAACA
>JAFTMY010000049.1 GCA_017452165.1 Clostridia bacterium
GCTGGATAGTATTGTTTTGTAATAAAATAGAAAAATAATTATCAATTATTTTTAAATAAAAATAGGGGGAATATATGTCATTTAAAGATGAAATGAAAAAAATAGTGGCAGTTAAAGCGAAAAGTGAAAAAGAAATTAAGCGTGAAAATTTAGAAAAGGCTTATAAAGTTTTAGATGAATTTTTAGAAAAAGAATTCCCACTATATGAAGAATATCTTTTAAGTCTAATTAAAAAAGAAATAGAAAAAAATTTAAAAGCAGGGAAGTTTAATTTACAAAAAACAAGACATGGAGATTTTAAAGTTGTAAAAGGTGAAATATTTTTTTGCAGTGATAAATATCAAGATGATGCAAGATATGCAAAACCTATTTACTCTCCACAAATTGAAACTAGACACCTTTTAGATGCTGAACATGCTAGACAGTTATATATAAATTGTGCAGGTGTTAATTGTGATTATAAAGGTGTAGGACTAAATATTGGAAGTTCATCTTTTGTAAGTAAAATAATATCTATTGTAAATGTAAATAAAGATTCTTATTATGGTAAAATTTTAAGAGAATATTTCAAAAAGATAAAAAAAGAAGAAGAAATAGAAATTGATTTTAAAACTATTATGAAAAGAAATTTGGGAGAAGATGAAAGATACTCTATAATGAAATTAAATTATAAATTTAAGGTATAAAATAGTTGCTAAAAAAAATAAAATAAAGAATTATTTACTATAAAAACTTATTTAATTATGATAGGTAATTAAATAATAAAATTCAATATTGACATTGAGTAGATTTTATTTTATAATAAAAATACAATATATTTTTAGGAGTTATGTTATGAAAAAGACTCAATCAAGAAAAGAAAAATTAGAAAAAGAACTTGCTGAAGTTAAGGAAATCGCAGGCAGGGATTTATTACAAAACACAACATTTAGAGAAGTTTATTTAGATTCAGATTTTCCACCTTATTGTTTATCACTTCTTGCATTTGATTCTCTTACAGAAGATGCAGCATTTGAACCAGTTGCTGATAAGACAGAAGATGGCAGAGTGAGAGGAAAAGGTGAAAAGGCTATTTTAAATGGTTTGTCAAGAGTAGGTGCAGGTTGTGGCTATGTTGTTGGTGGTTATACTGCTTTATTTGTTGGAGCGCTTACAACACCAATCTCACTTCCTAGACTTGCTTGCTGTGGAATAAAGAGTGCTATTAATAAAAACTATAATAAGAGAATTGAAAAAGCAAGAGGTAGAGTTAAAGAAATTGAAAGTGAACTTAAAACTCTTAATGCTCAAAGCGTGGAAGCAGAACCACAAATGTAATTTAAAATAAATAATAATAAAAATGCTTTAGTATTTTACTAGAGCATTTTTTTTTAAAATTATATATTTTGATTATAAGGTTTTCAAGTAAATAAAAATAGAGTAAAATGTAAAAAAATAAGTTTAAAATGTAATAATATGATAAATATTAATAATAATTTACAAAATTATAAAATTTATTATAAAAACAAAGGGGTTTTAGTATAAAAATTAAATAAAATCAATAAATATTTATTTAAAATGTGTAAAATAGGATAAAATAACATAAAATTTACATTTTTATATAATAATATAATTGTATATTAGAAATAAAAACAGTGGAAATAAATTCCACTGTTTTTCGTTTTTTTTAATTAACTTATACTAATAAAAATAAAAAATAAAATATATTAATAAATTGAATTTAAAACTTCATTAAATGTTTCATCTTCAGAGAGTGTTTTTTCAATATTAGATTCATCAAAGTTTGCAAACTTAAATTGAATACTATATAGGTTTCCATTGCTTAATCCATAAAGTTGGAATACATAAGAGTAAGTTGCTTCAGGGAGTAGTATTTTTGATACGAGTCCAAGACAATTATAACCATTAATATTTAGTCTATCTTTAAAAATGCAAGAAAGAATAGTTGTGTCTTCATAGTCAGGGTTATTAGAATTTCCATCAACTAAATAGTTTTCTTTTTCATTTTGTTCAAGACTTTCTTCTATTTCATCAAAAGCATTTTCTTGTGCTTTACCATAGTTATAAAGAGTTATTGTTATATTTTGACTTTGATAGTTTTTAAGATACGCACCTTCGCATTTCATAAACTCAGTTTCAACAATACCATAATTTATATAATCATTTTTGTTAATTTCCTGCCACGAATTTAAAGTTTTTAATTTCATAAGTTATCTCCTTATTAATAAAATATAATTCAATATTATATAATCTAAGTAATGATAAATTTTTGCATAAGCAAAAATTTATTAAATTCTAACGAATTTAGATACTATCGTATCTCATTACAGATTGAAATGACCATCAGTTACTGGAAAATAGTTCTTTGAACTGCTTTCCTCTAACTTCAGATATTATAAATAGTATAACATTTATGTTTGTTTTAACAAATAAAAATTGATATAATTTATTTAAAATAATTGATAATAATAAAAAATAAATTTATTTTTATAAAAAGGAGAAAGTATGAAATATAGAGTTATTGGTTGGACTGATTATGATTACAGCAATGTTCCAGATTCTAGAAAACAAATTGGTTTTGCTGAAAGAAATGCAATTATTGATGAAATTAGAAAGCATAAGTATCTTTTTAGTGGTTATTCTCATCAGGAAAGATATAATTGTGTTCCAGTTTTAAATGATGGAAGAGGTCGTAGTTTTTCTCAAAGAGGCTGGGGTAGTGTAATGGCTGAAGCATATAATAAAATTGGAGATTTTGATTATGCTAGTTACACATTTAGTCAAAGCATAGATTATGAAGATGAAAAATGCCCAGATTTTGATGAAATATTTTTTGAAAAAGATTTTGTTCCTGAAGTTATTGAAAATGAACATTTTGATATTGAAGTAAATGAAAAACTTTTTGAAATTGCTAAAACTAGCAACCCATTTTATTTAGAAGATGTAAATAAACTTAGATATATTGATGAAGATGATACTATTACTCTTCACCATAATGGCGAAAGTTTAACATTTTTAGTTGAAGATATTGATAGATGCGCAACAGAAAGTAAGTTTTCTAAAGATGATATAATAAAAGGCAAATATCAAATTACTGTTAAGCATAAGCCGATAGATAAGAAAAAGAAATTTCAAAAAACATGTATTTTTATTTCAAATGATAAGAAAGAAGAAGTTCTTAATCAGTGTTTTAAATCTTATGATTTTAATACTGCTCTTAACTGGTTTGAACTTTGTAACCCTGAAGACTATGAAAATGATGAAAATGAAGAAGAGTTATTAAAATTAACAAAAACTTTTGTAAATGATTTAATTAAATATTCGTTTGACTATAAATTTATAGTTAATTATTTGGATTTTATTTATGATTTTGATTTGTTTAAAGACATTGCATATAAGGTGAAAGATGAAGACCCTAGTGTGATGTTGGCATTTTTTAATACTTTTTTAGATACTAAATACATAGAGGAGTGTATACTTGAAAATATTGATATTATCAAATGTTACGCTTATGATTGCCCAAAATTAATTCTTAGAGCGATTGACCTTAAAAGAGATGATATAGAACTTCGCTATAAATTTTATAACGAATATGAATATCATATGTATAGACCATTTGTATTGTTTGGTGCAGATATTTTTGAGGGACTTTCAAAAGAAGATCAGTTTTATTTGAAAATTGTGGATTATAAACAATTAACGTGTAATGGTATTAGGAAGTGTTTAGAGGTTTTACTATATCCTGATTATGATATTTCAACTGATAAGAGATATGGTTTCCGTAATATTGATTTTGAAAATGCTAATGATTGTGTAATTGAAGGTGTAAATAAATATAAAGAATATGTTAAGTCAAAAATTGATTTAGATAGCATAATGGAAGAGATGCTTATATTTGCTGTCGGTGATTGTTTTAAAGATGTTGAAAATATACTTGATGGTTATGATAGAGAGGCTTCAATAATATACTCTTTAGATGCACTCACAAAATTCAAATATAACTTAAAAGAAATAGCAATTAAAAATCATAGCGAAAAACACCCTAAGATTATAGAAGAGTTAAATTATATATATAGTAAATAAAATCATTTTGTGTAGATAAAATGTAAAATATTGTAAATTTTAATTAAAATTTTACAATATTAATATATTTTATTAAATTTTAAGAAGAAATAATCAAATTTTTGATATATTATTATAGAAAATATTATAAAATTGTATAAAAAAACAAAAAAATAAATAATATTTACAAAATAAAACAAAAAACGATGGGCGAGTTGCTCATCGTTTTTTGTTTATAGAACAATTATTATATTATAAATTATTATATTTAAAAAAATCATAATAGTTAGTTATTTGTTAGTTAAAATAAAAAGAGAGATAAATAATGTAGGGGTTAGGCAAAACTCAGAAAGAGTTTTGACAAGACTAAAACTTACCCAAAATTTATTTTGTAAAAATAAATTTTAACTTGGGTTAAGGGACTCGTCCTTTACGGGTGTGGGTAGAACCCACGAAACAAAACACAGGTCAAGGGTTGCGACCCTTGTGGGGTTTGGGGTGAAGCCCCATATAAAACATAGGTTAAGATTACTCTAAATTATTAAGTTTCCAAGAAATGTTGTGAGTAAAGAGCCTTGAAGGTCTGTGTCCTTTTTCTGTTACAAATGCTTCAACAGGAATTACCTTGCTTTTTATTTTTCTTCTAAAGTTTGCATCAAGTAGTTTTTCTTGCAAGATTGCTTCAAAACAAAGTTTAAGTTCTGTAAGAGTGAAGTTCTTTGGGAGAAGATTAAAAATTACATCAGTGTATTCAATTTTATTTTTAAGTCTTTCAAGTGCAAAGTATAAGATTTTAATATGGTCAAAAGCAAGTGTTGAATTTATAATTTTTACTTGTTTGATTTCTTCTTGATTTTTCTTTTCAAAATTTACTTGGATTTCATTTTCTAAAACTACATCATCATTTATTAGATTAATCTTTACATTTTGTGTTTGAATATAACCTTGCTCAGTTTCTTTTAAAACAATTTCGTCCATTTTAATATCAATGTCGAACCATTTCCCACTTGAAATTTCTTCTTCATTGTTGGTTAAAATTAAATATGCAACGCTCAAAACTCTCGACCTTGGGTCTCTTTGTTCATCTCCAAATGTGTAGAGTTGTTCATAGTAAAAATTAGTAAGCCCAGTTTTTTCTTGCACGCATTTTTTTGCACTGCTTCCAAGTGGTAATTCAAGGTCAATAAACATACCTGGGACAGCATAGTTGTCTTCAAAAGGTTCGTATTCTCTTTTGATTAAGCATACTTGGAGTTTTTTTTCGGCAAGTTTGCGATAGTTTTCGCTAGATTTGTTAGTAAATCTAAGAATAACATTATCAACGGTTACACTAGGATTTTTAATATTTCTTCTTTCAGAGTAAAGTTGATTGTAAGTTTCATTTAAACTCATATTATTTATCTCCTAAAAAGTAGTTTTTGAGAGAGTTTTGATACTTGTTCACACCATTTATTTTGTGAAGAGCGAACTTGTGTTTAATCATAAATTTTTCGCTTTCACTTGTTTTTTCACCTGTTCTGATGAATTTATCGAGGTTTTCGTAAGAAAATCCAAGTCTTTCTTCATCAGATTTTCCACTTAAGCCGTCGCTAGGAGTTTTGCATACTAAATGCTTAGGGAGTCCAAGTAAAAGTCCAATTTTACAAACTTCGGTTTTTGTGAAGTTAGCAATTGGTGCAAAGTCTCCTGCATTATCGCCCCATTTTGTTGAGTATCCAATCATTGTTTCACTTAAGTTTGAAGTGTTTGCAACGAGATAGTTCATACTTCCTGCAATTGCGTAGAGAGTAGTCATACGAACTCTTGGTGCTGTGTTTATGGTTGTAATATTACTAAGTCCTTTGTTGTTTTTGCTAAGTGGTTGCATAATGCTATTAATTATGGAGTTGTAAGCATTTTCAATGTTTATGGTGCTATATGGAATTTGTAATAGTTCACAAGTTTCTTCTGCATCAGATTTGTCAGACATTTCACCATTTGGCATAATAACGCCAAAAACTTTATCAGTTCCAAGTGCTTCTATGCAAAGTTTTGCAACCACTAAACTATCTTTTCCACCACTCATACCAATTACAACGCCGTCTGCTTGTGCGCTGTCAACAACTTCTTTTATCCATTTTTCGATTTTTAGAATTTCGTTTTTCACTTTTTATCTCCCTTATTTTAATAATTATTAATAATTTGCATAATATAATTGTGTTATGTTTATTATGATATTATCAAAATGTAAAAATGTTGTCAAGAAGTTTCAAAATATGTTGACAACTAAGGATTGGTTTGATATTATCAAATTGTTAATAACAAAAAAAGAGGTGTGTTATGAGGAGTTTATTGGTAGTTGTTGATATGGTTAATGGTTTTGTTAATTTTGGAAATTTAGCAGATTCAAAAATTAATAAAATTACTCCAAAGATTGAAAGTTTGATAAAAGAGTCAATTTTAGAGAAAAATAAGATTGTTGCTTTTTGTGATTGCCATGAAAAAAATGATATTGAGTTTGAAACTTATCCTGAGCATTGTTTAAAAGGAACTAAGGAGTGTGAACTTATACCTGAGTTAAAAGTGTTTAAAAATGATATGCAAATTATAAACAAGCCAACAACAAATGGTTTTGTAACTACTGCTTTTCAAGAGATTATTAAAAATGAACAGTTTGAAAAAGTTGTTGTTTGTGGTTGTTGCACTGATATTTGTGTTCAAAATTTTTGTGCGAGTTTAAAAGAGTATTTTGATAATAAAAATATTGATACAAAAATTATGGTTGTAAAGGACGGAGTTTATACCTTTGATTCGCCAAACCATAATGCAGAAGAATGCAATAGTAGAGCATTAACTGAAATGGAAAATTTGGGTATTGAAGTTATCTAAGTAAAATAAAAACTAAAATTCAAAATAATAATAAGGAAAGTAATATGAGAGTTGGGGCATTTATAGGAAAGTTTTATCCACCACACATTGGGCATTTGTCAGTTATTGAAAAGGTGCTAGGAAAGGTTGATGAACTTTATATAATTATTTCGTATAACAAAATTAGAAATAGTGAAATAGAGGATAATAGTGGTTTTAAAGATTTGTCGCCAGAACTCATTAAAGGGTGGTTTGAAAAACACTATGAAAATAATCCTAAAATAAAGGTGGGGATTTTTGACGAAGGAAATTTTAAACCATACCCAGATGATCGTGACAAGTGGGCAGAAAAATTCAAGCAAGAATTTCCAAGTGTTAATATAAAAATTGCTGATGAAAGTTATAGGGAGTTTAATAAGATTTATTTTCCGACTTATGAGTTTATGGCAATAGATAGAGATAAGGTTAATATTCACTCGACTATGATTAGAGAAAATGTTTTAAAAAATTTAGATTATTTAATTCCAGAAGCAAGAGAGTATTTTAAAGGAGAAAATAAAAATGGAAAATAGTTTCAATAACCTTTTAATTGATTTTTATGAACTTACAATGGGTCAAGGTTATTTTAATAAAAGGCTTCACAATGAGATTGCTTACTTTGATTTATTTTTTAGAAAAGTTCCAGACAATGGAAGTTTTGTTATAGCAAATGGTGTGAAAAAATGTGTGGAGTATTTATCACAGTTTCATTTCTCTAAGTCAGATATAAAGTATTTGAAAAGTCTTGAAATGTTCAGCGATGACTATATAAATTATTTAAGCAGTGTAAAGTTTACAGGTGATGTGTGGGCAGTTGAAGACGGAACAGTTGTTTTTCCAAATGAACCAGTCATTACTATTAAAGCGCCACTTCTTGAAGCACAACTTGTAGAAACAGCGCTTCTTTTATTTTTCAATCGTGCAAGTTTAATTACTACAAAGGCAAGTAGAATTGTAAGAAGTGCAAGAGGCAGAGCAGTTATGGAGTTTGGAACTAGAAGAGCACAAGGTGAGAGTGCCGCAGTAGAGGGTGCTCTTGATGCTTACATTGCGGGGGCTGTTGGAACTGCTTGCACACAGGCAGGCAAGGAGTATGGCGTAAAGGTTCTTGGAACTATGGCTCATAGTTTTATTCAAAGTTTTGATAGTGAATACGAGGCATTTAAAACTTATGCAGAAAATTTTCCAGATAACTGCACACTTTTAGTTGATACATATAACACGCTAGATAGTGGTGTGAAAAATGCAATAAAAGTTGATAGGGAAGTTTTGAAACCTATGGGTAAATCTCTTGCTGGTATTAGAATTGATAGTGGAGACCTTGCATACCTTTCAAAAAAAGCAAGAAAGATGCTCGACGACGCAGGACTTACTAATGCAAAAATTGTTGTGTCAAATTCACTTGATGAATATCTTATTACATCTCTTCTTAATCAAAATGCACCGATAGATAGTTTTGGTGTTGGCGAAAATTTAATCACTGCTAAATCTAATCCTGTTTTTGGTGGAGTGTATAAACTTGTTGCAATGGAAAAAGATGGCGAGATAATTCCTAAGATAAAAATTTCAGATAATATAGAAAAAATCACTAATCCACATTTTAAATCGGTTTATCGTTTATATGATAGTGATAATAAATTCATTACAGATATCCTTAGTATTTATGATGAAAATGAGCCAAGTGGAGAAGTGATTTTAATTAATCCAAATGACAATTTACAATCAAAAGTTGTTAGTGATTATAAGGTTAAAAAATTAAAAGTAAAGATGATGGAAAATGGGAAAATTGTTTATGATTTTCCTAGTATAAATGAGATAAGAGAAAAAGTAAAAAGCGAACTTTCAACACTTTGGGACGAGGCTCTTAGACTTGAAAATTCACATACATATATAATTAATTTATCTGAAAAACTTACTAAATTAAAAATAGATTTACTTAATAAATATAAAGTAAAATAATAAATAAAATATTTTAATTTATATAATAAAAAATAAAAATTTTTATAGATTAATTTAAAAATTTTTACATAAAAAATATA
>JAFTMY010000050.1 GCA_017452165.1 Clostridia bacterium
ATAATGGTAATTCATCAACAAATTACACAGTAACATTTGGTAAAACAGCAACAATAGATGTATTTACAAAACCAGGTTATTATTTTACAGGTGCATATGATACTGATGGAACAAAATATTTTGACGGAAATGGAAACTCAACAATGGTTTGGGGTGTAGGCAACCCTGATACTTTCTATGCAAAATTTGAAAGTGTTTCTAAATGTTCATATTTAGAGATTGATTTAGATGAAGAACCTCAAAGTTTTCTTTTTAGTAAAGTTAGTCGTTATTTTACATTAAGTGATGAATTAATTAGTGCAATTAAAGCCAATTTAGATTATAATTTAAATGTTTCTATTTCCTTTGATGCTGCATGTGATACTACCGTTAATCAATATTTAAGTTATGCCTATATATCAAATCTTAGTTCAGGTGGAACAAATCACTATTGTTTTGAAGAAAAAACCTTAGTTCCTAAAAATGGAGTATATAAAAATTTTAGTTATAATTTCACAATTAAAGCACGAGAATTTAAAAATGGAAAAGTTTACTTTTTTATTAATCATTCATACGATCTTTATGATCCTGATGTTTTTTATGTAAAAAATATTAAATTAAAAATTAGTTTTGCTAATCAATAAAAATTTTTAAAAAAATAACAAATTCAAAAAAGTTATAAGTCAAGACGGCTTATAACTTTTTTTGTGGATTTACTTTGTTATCTTGTATAGTTTATTATCTTTTTTGTTAAATTTTATGATAATTAAATTTTATATTTTTTTTATACAAGATTATATTATATTTATATTTTTTTATATGATTTTGTTTTATATCTAGTTAGTTTGGATATAATTTAGGTATGAAAAAAGGGGTTAGGGCGTGTTATTTTATTTAGGGCTAATATTTGTGCTAGTTTGTTTAGCACTAGTTATATTATGCTTTTTTATTATCGCTAGAGAAAAGAAAAAAAATAAAAGTTTAAGCAGTGAAAATGAACTTAGCACGAATTTTTATAATAGCAAAGAAAAGTATGAGTATCTAGGTTTAGAAAAATCTAAAACTTACGAAAAAATACTACTTTTATCATCTAATAAATTAAAAAAAATATTTTGTCAAAAGTTATTTTACTCTAATATTGATTTTCTACTTTCACTTTCAAAACAAATTGATGAAAAAATTAATAATGATAATAAAACTTACAGGTCAAAAAATGGTCATATTTTAATTCAAGAGATAGCATCAGTTGTTTCTTCTTCTATACTACTGAGTGATAAATGTAATCTTTTTGAAAAATATAAAAAAATATCTAATATTTACAAACTTAAACAAAAAGAAAATAAAATATTTAAAATACTTCTTGGTAAACAATTGCTTCAAAAATTATACGATATTGAAAGTGAAATAATTAACATTTCAAAAGTTATACATAAATCTAAGACAACTGATAAAATAAAGAAATACAAGAAAAAAATATTACTACTAGCAGAAATTTATGCTATAAAAAAATATAATCCAAATTCTACTAAAATTTTAAATAAACACAAATTAGATTACAATATTATAGCAAAAAAACTATTTAGTGAACTAAAAAATGCAGAAACAAAAGAAAAAATAATAATATATTATCTTCAAACAATGTTTTTAAAATAAAATTTTAAAATCTATATCACTAAAAACAACTTTACAATTATTTTTGTTTATGGTAAAATTGTTAAAGGTTATTTTTAGAGGTATTAATATATGGATACTTTATTTACTGAAAACACCAAAAAAATTGCACCACTTGCAGAACGTTTAAGACCAAGGAATTTAGATGAGTTTTTAGGTCAAGAGCATTTAGTTGGCAAGTATTCTTTTCTTAGGCGTGCAATTTTAACTGACAGGCTTGGAAGTTGTATCTTCTATGGTCCACCGGGGACAGGTAAAACAACTCTTGCTCACATTATTGCAAACCAAACCAATAGTTTTTTTGTAAAACTAAATGCTGTATCTAGCGGTGTTGCTGATGTAAAACAAGTAATAGCAGATGCAAAATCTAATATGGAACTTTACTCTAAAAAAACTTATCTTCTCCTTGACGAATGTCATAGGTGGAACAAGGCTCAATCTGACTCAATGCTTGAAGCAATTGAAAAAGGTTATATAATTTTTATTGGTGCTACAACTGAAAATCCTTTTATGTCAATGACAAGAGCGATTGTATCAAGATGCAGAGTTTTTGAGTTTAAATCACTTTCTAAAAACCATATCTTAACTGCAATTGACAGGGCTTTAACTGACAAGGAAAATGGTTTTGGAAATCTTGATATTGAAATTGATGAAAAAGCAAAAATGTATTTTGTATACTCATCTGGTGGTGATGCAAGAGTTGCACTTGGAAATCTTGAAATTGCTGTTATCTCATCTGATAAAGTAAACGGCAAGATTGTAATTTCTGAAGAAAATGCAAGGGAACTTTGTGCATCTAATAATTTAAGTGTTGACGAAGACCTTTACTTTGATATGCTCTCTGCATTTTGCAAAAGTCTTCGTGGAAGTGACGCAGACGCAGGACTTTACTGGGCGCATAGATTAATAAAAGCAGGTTGCGACCCATTACTTATTTTTAGAAGGTTACTTGCTCATGCAAGCGAAGATGTAGGTCTTGCTAACTCAAATGCTTTAGTTGTTTCTAACAGTGCAATGCAAGCATATCTTCAAATGGGAAAACCTGAAGGACTTATTCCACTTTCTCACGCAATCATATATGTTTGTATGAGTCCTAAGTCTAACTCTGTAATAGAGGCAATGCACAACGCAATGGACGATGTTGACAAAACCTTTGACGGGGCAGTGCCAAGTCATTTAAAAAATCACAACTATTTTAATGAAAAAAGGGAAAGTTACAAGTATCCTCACTCCTTTGGTGGATATGTTGAGCAACAATACTTGCCTGATGAAATTAAAGATAGAGTTTATTATATTCCAAGTAAGAACGGAAGCGAGGCTTCTATAAAACTACCTGATTGGAAACTTAAAAATACTAATAAATAATTTAGGAGATTTATGCTAACACCTGAAGAAATACAAGTAGAAAAAGAATATTTAAAAAAGGTTATTGAAATACTTAAAATAGAACTTGATGGCTTTAATAATCAAGTGAAAAACTACTCTGACGATATTATGGAGCAAATGTCTTATGCTTGGGACAAAACAAACCGTCTCTCTGACACAGAGTTTGTTTATGCTCTTGCAAATATTCAAAAGAGGAGTGTTTACGCTGAAAATGCAAACAAAAAAGTAAATGCTTATAACCAAATGCTTAACAATACATACTTTGCTAGAATTGACTTTATTGATGACGAAACTAAGGATTATCTCCCAATTTATATTGGAATATCATCTCTTTCTCACGATAAAAAACACTATGTTTTTGACTGGCGTGCGCCAATTTCTAGTATGTTTTATAATAATGAAATAGGTGATGCTTCTTACACTATTAGCACTGGTGATAAAATTACAGGTAAAATCACTCTAAAAAGACAATACAAGATTGCAAATGGCGAAATTAAAGAAGTTTTTGATACTGATATGCAAATTATTGACAATATTTTAAAGGAAATTTTATCTTCAAACGCTAGTAATAAAATGAAAAATATTGTTACAACTATTCAAAAGGAACAAAACGAAATTATTAGAAAAAATGATGCTGATATTTTTGTAATTCAAGGACCTGCTGGTAGTGGAAAAACAAGTATTGCTATGCATAAAATAGCATATCTTTTATATTCTGAAAGAGATAAAATCGACAACTCAAATGTTATGATTTTATCACCAAATGATATTTTTAATAACTATATTTCAGATGTTTTACCTGGAATTGGTGAAGAAAATGTTGTTCAAGCAACTTTTTTTGAATTTGCTAAAAAATTTATTAATGAATTTAAAATCTCAACAAAAATTGAAGACATTTATGAAATTGTATATGCTTCTAAAAACAGCGTTGCTAAGGATAAATACAATGAAATTAAATTTAAGTATGACCCTATCTATGTCGCAATTTTAAATAGATTTATTAGAAAAAATAAAATGGAACTTTTAGGTCTTGAAAGCATTGTAATTAACGACGAAACAATTATGAGCGAAGAAGAAATTGAAAAAATTGCTTACACGATTCCTAAAAATCAAGAAAGTCTTTATCTTGAAGGTAAAAGAATTATTGATAGAGTTTATGCTAAAGCAAGTCTAAAAACTCAAAAACACTTAACTTTAGAAAAACTTAAAAAACAAGCACTTGAAAACCTTGTAAAAATTAAAATTAAGGTTGGTGCATTATATAGAAAACTTTACTCTGATAAAGATGAATTTATTAGTTTTGTAAAAGGTGTGTTTGAATACTACAATCGTGATGTAAGCGAATATAACTTAGACAGAATTTTTGATCTAACTAGCGAGTCAATTTCTAACGATAAACTAGAATTTCAAGATGTTACACCTTTTATGTATCTTAAATCACGACTCATTGGTATCACAGCAAACAAGAAAATTAAATATGTTTTAATTGACGAAGCGCAAGACTACTCAGTTATGCAGTATAGAATCTTGACAATGCTCTTTAAAAACTCTAATTTAACCCTTCTTGGAGACTTAAACCAATCTATCTTACCATTTAATAATTATGAGTCTTATGATGATATTATTTCGGCGATAAAAAAATTCAAACCTAACTCATTTACAGGAGAGTATGAACTCTCTAAAACTTATAGGTCAACTTTTGAAATTAATGATTTCGCTAAAAAAGTTATTAAACTTAAAAATAATTACAACCAAATTGACAGACACGGAGATGAGGTAAAAGTTACAAAGCAAGAAAATTTCAATGCTAAAGAAATCTTAAATAGGGCAATAGAACTTAAAGAAAATTATAATACTGTTGCTATTATTTGTAAAAATTTAGAGGAAATGGAACTTTACAAAACTGCACTTAGTGAATTTGAATCAAACAAGTTTAGACTTGTTACAAAAAATGACAATGTTTTTGTTGAAGAAAAAATAATGATTATTCCATCATATCTTTCAAAAGGTCTTGAATTTGATGCAGTTATTATCAGCAACGCTAATGATGATTACTATTTAGAAAATGAAAGAAATTTATTTTATGTAACCCTCACAAGAGCGCTCCATAAACTTGAAATTTACTTTGCAGGTAACTTCACAAGTCTTTATCCTAAAAATTTATAATATTAAGTATAATAAAAACACCTTAATATAGATTTTATCTATTTTTAAGGTGTTTTTTGTATTTTTATATAGAAATATTAATTCATTATTTCTTCATAATAAACATAAACTTTTGTATTTTCATTTGTTTCTGGATAATCCATTGAAACTTTGTTACCACTTTGTGACACATTTTCATCATTTGTGTTTGAAATACCAATCAAACCAGCCACATACACATAAGTTTTTGAGGAATTAAGTCTTAATGCACTTGAAATAACATTATCATTAATTTTAATAACGCTTCCAGAACTCACATTTCCTATTAAGCCACCTGCGTAAATTGAATTGTAAATTGATTCATTAAATGAATACGAATAAACAATTAAAGTTCCCTGAGCATCACAATTTTTGATTTCCACAGTAGCATTATTTTCAACATATCCAACAAGTCCACCAATTGTAAAATAGGTAGTCTTAGATGAACCTCCTTTAACACTAGTTGATTGTGATGCAGTACTTGATTCAACTAAGCAACCATCAATAACAACATTTGAATCTTTTTTTACTAAACCAATTAATATGCCTAAATAATTTATTTCTGAGTGATGTAATTCTATGTGTGAATTTTTAATTTGTATATTACTAATTTTCACTTCGCCACTCACAGAATTTGCTAACAAACCCGAATAATAGTTACTATATAAAGTATTATAAATCATAGAATCATCAATAATTATGTTCTTTATTTCAGCATTTACTAAATTAGTAAATAATGAGTATTTTAAATCTTTTATAGTGTGATTATTTCCATCTAAAGTTCCTTTAAATTCAAAACCTCTCCAGTCTAAATCACTAACATTTTTAAAGTTTAAGTCCTTCGATAATTTAAAATACATTTCATTATAAGAACCTTTTATATTCAAAAATTGATCAGTGCTTGATATAATAAATGGGTCATTTTCTGTTCCTGAGCCAGAATCAAAAGGACTATAAAATTCAGCATAAACATTTTTATCACTTAAAACATAATCATCTGTTCTTGTTGCTGTTTGTAAACCATCACTCCATTTAACGAAATAATATCCCTTATTTGGCACTGCTTCTACAGTAGAACCTGACTCTTTTTCATAAACTGTTTGCTGAGTTTCACCATCAATATAACCACCACTATTAGCATAATATCTAAGAGTAAATTTTTGTTTTGGAGTAAAATATGCAGTGTAGGTAACACTTTCTTTTCCTGTTTTTGTATCATTTCTTGATGAATTACTTGAGCCATCACTCCAACTAGAGAATTTATAACCCTCGTCAGAAATAGTTGAAATTGTAATTTCATCTCCATTTATCAAATCACAGGTATATTCTTTATATTTTTCTCCATTAAAATATATATAACCATTATCACTCGCTATATATGTGATAGTTTGTGGGGTATTGTTTTCAATATCTTGTTGTATTTTTGGTATAAATGCTAGAACTGATAAAACAATAACCATGACAAAAACAATTGGCACATATATCCATGATGGTTTTACTTTTTTATAACTAAAATCTGCTGATGATGTTTTTGAAACTGTTTCAATATCTTTAACTTCATCTTCTTTATCAAACTTATAATATGAGTCCTTTACAAAGACTTTTCCTTTTTCTCTTTTACTTTTATATACACTATTACAATACTCACAAGAGTAATCACCATCTTCATTTTTAGTTAGATTTGCACCACATTGAGAGCAAAATAATCTTTTCATTATAAACCTCTTTATTTTTATTAATAAAGATTATAAAACTAAAATAATTACAAGTCAATAAATAATATAATCAATATACATTATTATTTTTTATTTAATTAGTATTATTAATTTTTGTTTATTTTGTAGTATGATTTGATTAAAAATTTTGTTTAAATTATGCTTTATTTGACAGATAATGTCCTATTATTGCTTAATTATTATTTCAAAATATATTTGTGTTAAAATCCTTTTATTAATTTTAAGGAGATAAAAATAAATGGGAAATAGTTTAAAAATTTTAGCACAAAAAGCAAAGAAAAGACTTAGAGAAGCAGGTCAAACCATAACAAAAAAAGAAGAAAAACCAACAAACGTTTATCTTTCTCAACATGACTATGCAATTGTAGTAAGCAGACAAAATATAGAAGAAGACCCACTTTATGAAAAAGTAAGAAAAGTTATGCAGAAAGGTGACATTATAAATCCACTTGCAGAACTCACTGACTATGATATTTTTAATAAATTATCGAGTGCTGAAAAGGAAAAATATATGATAGACATATCTAAAAGATACAATAAAATTAGAGAATATGTGGCTTCTCATAATTTAGACTAATAACTAAGCAGTATATTATATAAAATATTATTAAATATTTATTATATTATTTTTCATTTTGAATTTTTCACTATTTTATGTTAAAATATACTAGGTAAAATAATGACTATATTTTCATTATTTTTAGAAAAATATAAGGAATTTATTGTGGAAAGTGAAATTTTAAAGAAATTAAATAGTGAACAATTAAAACCTGCATCAACCATAGATGGGGCAGTTTTAGTAACTGCTGGAGCAGGTAGTGGAAAAACTAGAATGCTTACTCATAGAATCGCTCATATGGTCAGCGACTTAGGCATTAGTCCTTCTAATATTTTAGCGATTACTTTTACTAATAAAGCAGCAAACGAAATGAAAGTTCGTTTAAGTCAGATGATAGAAAAAGTAGATTATATGTGGATTTACACTTTTCACTCTATGTGTGCTAGAATCCTAAGATTTTCTGCTGAAAGAATTGGATTTTCTAAAAACTTTTCTATCTATGGAGATACCGAGAAATCAAGAGTAATAAAAAGAGTTTTAGAAGAAATCAAAACTGAAATAAATGCTGAAACTTTTGCTTGGCATATTTCAAATGCAAAAAATAATCTTCTTTCTCCTGAGCAATATGCAAGGTTTATTAGAGACCCTAAAAAGTGTAAAATTATTACAAATGTTTATGACCTTTATGAAAAAGAACTAAAAAAAGCAAATGCTCTTGATTTTGATGACCTTTTAATGAAAACATACATTTTACTTAAAACAAGCAAGGAAGATTTAGACTTTTATCAAGAAAAGTTTAAATACATTTTTGTTGATGAGTTTCAAGATACAAATACTGCACAGTATGAACTTGTAAAACTTTTATCTGCTAAATATAAAAACATTTTAGCAGTAGGTGATGAAGACCAATGTATCTATTCTTGGCGTGGCGCTCAAGTTGAAAATGTTAAGCAATTTACAAAAGACTTTGAAAATTGTCAAGTATTTAAACTTGAACAAAATTACAGGTCTACAAAAAAGATTATTGCTCTTGCAAATAAACTTATTAAAAATAATGACAACCGAATTGATAAAAATCTTTGGACTGATAACGAAGATGGTTGTGATATAGAACTTAAACAAACTTACAGCGACATTGAAGAGGCTGAGTTTGTTGCTGAGAAAATTGCTTTCCTTGTTTCAAGAGGACTTGCAAATTACTCTGATTTTTCAATACTTATGCGTGTAAACTCTCAGTCGAGAATTTTAGAAGAAAAACTACTTATGTATAATATTCCTTACAAGGTTTATGGTGGTTATAAATTCTTTGAAAGAAAGGAAATTAAGGATACAACTGCGTATCTATACTTAGTTGCAAATCCAAACGACACCGAAGCAACTCATAGAATGTTATCCTTTCCTAAAAAGGGTATTGGAGATGTTTCTATTGGTCAAATTTATGAAATTTCGCAAAGTTATGGTGTTTCAGAAATGGAAGTTATTTGCAATGCTGAAAAATATGGTATAAAAGGCTCACTTTTAAATAAATTAAACCAAGTAAGAGACACTTTTTCAAGATTAAATGAACTTAAAGATACTCTTTCACTTGAAGAATTTGTTACTGAAACTATCAAACTTGTTGGAATAAAAGAGGCCATTGGCACAAAGACGGAAGACGATATCAATAAATGTATGAACGTTGATGACTTTATAAAGTCTGTAACAGAGTTTGCCGAAGCAAATGATGGCGCTACTATTGATGACTTTTTGCAATCAATTACTCTTATGAGAGATGCTGATTCTATGAACGATGACGAAAATTTTGTTACACTTATAACCGTTCACACTGCAAAGGGATTGGAGTTTAACTCAGTATTTATTGTTGGCTTAAATGACGGACTTTTCCCACTCTCTAGGGCAATTAACAGCGATGACCCTAATGAACTTGAAGAAGAGAGAAGACTTATGTATGTTGCTGTAACTAGAGCAAAGAAAAGACTTATTTTATCTAGATCTAAAACCAAGTTTGATTTCCAAACTAAACAATCAAATTATGCAACAATTTCTAGATTTTTAACTGAAATGTTTGATGAGTTAAACACTAAACCAAAAGTTTCTAATAGCAATGTTTCAAGGTCTAATGTCTTTGAAACTGGATTTAACAATAATCTTGACAAGTCTAAAAAACAAGAGAGTTTAGACTATATGATGAGTAGTCATATAAATATTGTCAATGTTTCTAAAAAACCTGCAGCATCTCAAACACAGTCTTCAAACAATTCAAATACAATTAGTATTAGTGATTATTCAAAATATAAAAGAGGCACTAAAGTAAAACACCCTCACTTTGGAGAAGGTGAAGTAACTGTTGGTGTAACCGACTTTGCAAGTGCATTTGTTACAATTAACTTTGAAAAGGTCGGAATTAAAACCTTATCTCTTAAATACGCAAAACTTGAAATAATTGGCTAATTTTGTTATAAATATTTTATAAGTAGGAACAACTATGGAAGAAACAAAAAAACAAGAATTAATAGAAGAAATGAAAGTCTTAACTGAAAAAATTAATAAGGCTAGTTATTCTTATTATGTTTTAGATAACCCTATAATCTCTGATAAAGAATGGGACGAAATGTATTACAGGCTTCTTGATATCGAAAAAGAAACTGGTATAATTTTACAAGACTCTCCATCTCAAAAGGTTGGAGGAGAAATCTTGTCAAAATTTAAAAAAGTTACTCATTCTAAAAAACTTTATTCTCTCGCTAAGGCTCAAAGTATTGAAGAGATTTTAGACTGGAAATCAAGAAATGAAAATATAACAACATTTGATGAAGAATACTCAGTTGAATACAAATATGATGGACTTTCTCTTTGCATTAAATATAATGGTGGAAAACTTGTTATGGCAACAACTCGTGGAAATGGTGAAGTTGGTGAAGATGTCACAGAGCAAGTAAAAACAATTAGAACTGTCCCTCTTTCAATTAACTACAAAGGTGAAATTGATGTTCAAGGCGAAGGTATTATAAAACTATCTGAACTTGAAAAATACAACAAAGTTTCTGAAGAAAAACTTAAAAACGCTAGAAATGCAGTTGCAGGCGCTATTAGAAACCTTGACCCAAAGGTTACTGCAAGCAGAAGACTTGATTTTTATGCATATAATGTAAACTACTGTCCTGATAAAGAGTTCTCTTCTCAAGAAGAAATTTGTGAGTTTTTAAAAGAGCAAGGTTTTTGCATTGGAAACTATTTTAAAATAGTTCATAGCATTGATGAAATAAGCGAAATCATTAAAAATGTTGAAAAAACAAGAAATTCACTTGATTATTTAATTGATGGATTAGTTATAAAAATTAATAATTCAAAAGTAAGAGATGTTTTAGGTTCAACTGAAAAAACTCCTAGATGGGCTGTTGCTTATAAATTTGAGGCAGAAGAAACATCAACTATTTTAAATAGCATTACTTGGCAAGTAGGAAGAACAGGAAAAATTACTCCTGTTGCTGAACTTGAACCAACAGAACTTTGTGGTGTTACTATTAAAAGAGCAACTCTTAACAATTATAATGATATTTTAAGAAAACAAGTTAAACTTGGTGATAGGGTGTTTATTAGAAGAAGTAATGATGTAATTCCTGAAATTTTATCGGTTGCTGAAACTTATGAAACTTCTAAGATTATTGAAAAAATTACAAATTGCCCTTGTTGTAACTCCTTACTAGAAGATACAGGCATAGAGTTATTTTGTAATAATCATAGTGATTGCAGGGCTCAAATCGTCCTTAAACTCACACATTTTGCTAGCAGAAACGCAATGAATATTGAAGGTTTATCAGTTAAAACAACTGAGCAACTTTTTGATAAATTTAATGTTAAATATTTTAGCGATATTTATAATTTAAACTTTGAAATGCTCTCTAAACTCGATGGTTTTAAAGATAAGAAAATCAATAATATTCTTTCTAGCATTGAGAAAAGTAAAAATGTAAAACTTGCTAACTTTATCTATTCGCTTGGAATTGATGGAGTAGGTCTTAAAACAGCAAAAAATTTATCAAAGGTCTATAAAAATCTTCAAAACTTAATGTCAGCAACAATTAGTGACCTTGTTTTAATTGATGACATTGCTGAAATTATGGCAACAGATATTTTTACTTATTTTAATGATGAGTTTAATAAATTAGAAATTGAAAAACTGCTTAAATTTGTAAACATTGAAAATAATGATGATGTGAAAGTTTCAAACGGATTTTTTGCAGGTAAAAAGGTTGTTTTAACAGGAACGCTAACAAAATTTAAAAGGTCAGAAGCAGAAAAAATTATTGAATCTCAAGGCGGAACAACCTCTTCAAGTGTTTCTAGTTCAACAGATATTGTTCTTGCAGGAGAGAGCGCAGGAAGCAAACTTGATAAGGCTAAAAAATTAGGTATTTACATAATGAGCGAAGAGGAATTTTTAAAATATATTTAATTTTTTCAATAATTTTTACTAATTTTTTCAAAATAGTTAGTTTTTTGTATTAAAAATGTGAAAAAAAATTAAAAATTTATAAAAAATTTTACAAAAACTATTGCAATTCATACCCCTTTTTGTGCTATAATATATCGGAAGTTAGAAAAGAGTAATATCTTAACTTTTTTCATATAATACTTTATAAGGAGAGTTTTTATGTCTTGGCTTAATCCACCAATTGAAAAAGTAATTGAACAAGCAGGTAATAAATATATTCTTTGTTCACTTGTTTCTAAAAGAGCAAAAGAACTTTTGCTTGATAAGTCTGAATTCTTTAAGGAAAATCAAAAAATTAAACCTATTGAGTATGCTAGTAAAGAATTTTATGAAGGTCTTTACACAATTACAAACAAGTCAAATAAAGAATAATAATTTATTTATTAGACAAGATTTTTAAGTTAGTATATAATTGTTATACTAACTTTTTTTATGAAAGTTTAACTAAGTTTTAACTAGTTTGGAGAAAAAAGAGTGTTAATTGCAAAAGTTATTATTGATATAGCAAGTAGTTTAGTCGATAAAGTTTTCGACTATCTTTTACCAAGCAATGATTTTATGGTTGGTCAGAGAGTTTTAGTTCCTTTTGGTAACATTTCAAAAGAAGGCTATATTGTTGAAATTTGCGACCACTCTGACTATGAAGAAAGTAAACTTAAAACAGTCATTTCTTCACTTGAACCTTTTCCTGTGATTTTAAAGGAGCAACTTAGTCTTGCATCTTTTATGAAAAGAAAATTTCACACAGGACTTTGTGATGCAATTAGATTATTTTTGCCATCTGAAATGCGCTCATCAAGAGTTAAAGAACTTATTAAAATTGACTGCTATATTGAAGATGAAATCAAAGCAAAAACCTATCTATCAAGTGTTAGAAAAAACGCAACATCTGTTATCGGAATCATTAACCTTCTCTTAGAAAAAGGCTCGGTTTCTCAAACTGAAATAAATAAAACCTTTAATTCATCGTCCCTTAAAAAATTAATTAATGACGATATTGTAAAAACTAGGGAAGTTATTATTAGAAGAAAACCATATAAATCAGTTGATAATTTAAATAGTAATACTATAACCTTAACAAAGACCCAATCTATGGTTGTTGATAGAATCACTAACGAAAAAAATGTTTTTCTTCTCCATGGTGTTACAGGAAGTGGTAAAACCGAAGTTTATATGAACTCTATGCAAAAAGTATTAGAGAGTGGTAAAACAGGAATTATGCTTGTTCCTGAAATTTCATTAACTCCACAAGTTTTAATGAACTTTAGGTCAAGATTTGGAGACAGTGTTGCAATACTTCACTCAGGACTCTCTAGCGGAGAGAGATTTGACGAGTGGCAAAGAATACTGCTTGGTGAAGCAAAAATTGTTGTTGGTGCTAGGTCTGCAATTTTTGCACCACTCAAAAACATTGGTCTTATTGTTATTGATGAAGAACACGACTCATCTTATAACAGCGACTCTAACCCAAGATATAGCACTATTGAAGTTGCAAAAGAAAGGGCAAAACTTTGTGGTGCTTCGCTTGTTTTAGGAAGCGCAACACCGAGTCTAGTTAGTTACCATAACGCAATGATAGGAAACTATCAACTTCTAGAAATGAAAGAGCGTATAAACAAAAGAGAAATGCCTCCTCTTAAAATTATTGATATGGGAAATGAAGTTAGGCTTGGTAATACTGGAATTTTCTCTAACGCACTAAAGGACGCTCTTAAAAAAACTATTAGCGAAAATAATCAAGCGATTTTATTTATAAATAGAAGGGGGTTTTCATCTTTTTTAATGTGCAGAAAATGTGGTCTAGTTTTAAAATGTCAAGACTGCGATGTTTCTCTTGTATACCATAAATTTGAAGACGCACTTAAGTGTCATTACTGCGGTAATAGATACAAAGTTTTTACAGAATGTCCTGAATGTGGAAATCAAAATCTTTCTACCGGCTCAGTAGGAACACAAAGGGTTGTAGAAGAATTAGAAAATCTATTTCCTAATATTTCAATTGCTCGTATGGATAATGACACTACTAAGTCTAAAGATTCACATCTTAAAATTTTATCAGATTTTAGAAGTGGCAAAACTCAAATTTTAGTTGGAACTCAAATGATTGCAAAAGGTCACGATTTTCCTAGCGTTACTCTTGTTGGAATTATTGATGCTGATGTCAGTTTATATCAATCATCTTTTGCAGCAAGCGAGCAGACATTTGAACTTATAACACAGGTTGCTGGAAGGGCAGGAAGGGCAGATAAATCAGGTGAAATTTATCTTCAAACATACGCACCAAAACACTACATTTACAGGTTTGCATCATATTATGACTATCCTGCATTTTACAAAAAAGAAATCAACCTTAGACAAACAACTCTTTATCCACCTTTTACAAAAATTATTAGAATTTTATTTACTTCTGAAGATGAAAACCTAGCAAAAGATATTACAAAAATTTATTACGAAAAAGTCAAACTTATTCAACAAGAATACAAATCGTCTTTTAAGTATCTTGGTGTTATGAAATCTCCAATTGGTCGTATTCAAAATAAGTTTCGACTTCAAATATTAATTCGAATGATGAGAGATAAAGAAGACGAAATTATTGAAAAACTTTTCAATATTGCTGATGATATTAAGAAACCTAATGTTTCAATTTTTGTTGAAATTGACCCTCAAAACCTAAGTTAATAAAAAAATCTACTATTATTTTGAAAATTTTTATAAATATATTTTATAATATTAATTTTTATGTTATAATAAAGTGTAAAACATTTTTATCTTATTTTTCTTATCTAAAATTAAAAGAAAAATAAAAAAACTAATCATAAAATATAATAGGCAATAGTGCCTTATAAATTTAAGGAGAAAATATGGCAATTAGAAAAGTTTTAACTGAAGAAGATGAAACACTTAGAAAAATATCTAAACCTGTTGTTGACTTTGACGATAGACTCGGATTTTTACTTGATGATATGCACGAAACAATGATAAAAAAAGAAGGTGCAGGACTTGCTGCTGTTCAAGTCGGAGTATTAAAAAGAGCATTTGTTATGCATGCAGGAAAAGAATATAGAGAGTGTATTAATCCAAAAATTATCAAACAAGAAGGCGAAAATAAAATAAAAGTTGAGGGCTGTTTATCTGTTCCTGGTAAATGTGGTTATGTTGAGCGTCCTGAAAAGGTTTGGGTTGAATATCAAGATAGAACTGGAAAAAAAGTTTCTGCAAAACTTACAGGTTTTGAAGCAAAATGTTTTTGCCATGAATCTGATCATCTTGATGGTATTTTATACATAGATAAGGCTACTAAAATCTTTAATGATAGAGATGAATACAATAGAAAAAAAGAGAAAGAAAATGAAACTTTCATTAGAAAGAAACCATCTAACAATAAAAAATCGGAGGAAAATTAATGAGAATTGTTTTTTTGGGCACACCAGACTTTGCTGTTAAATGCTTAGATTCTTTACTTGCCTCAAAGCACGAAGTTTTAGCAGTTGTAACACAACCAGATAAACCATCTGAAAGAGGTAACAAAATTGCCTTTTCTGATGTTAAAAAATATGCCTTAGAAAAAGGATTAAAACTTTTTCAATATCCCAAAATCTCTCGTGATGGAATTAATGATATGAAAGAACTTAACCCTGATATTATGGTTACTGCAGCCTATGGTCAAATCTTAAGTCAAGAGTTTTTAGATATTGCTAAATTTGGTGTTATAAATGTTCATGCATCTCTTCTTCCTAAATATAGAGGCGCATCTCCTATTCAAACTGCAATAATAAAGGGTGATAGTGAGACTGGTGTTACAATTATGCAAACAGAAATAGGACTTGATACAGGTGACATTATCGCTCAAGAAAAAATCAAAATAAACGAAGATGAAACTTACGGAGAACTCTCTGATAGACTTGCTGAAGTTGGCTCAAATTTACTTTTAAATGTTTTAGACCGTTTTGAAGATAATACCGTAACTTTTACTAAACAAGAACATATAAACGCAACTTTAACAACAAAAATTAGTAAAGATGACTGTGTTATTAACTGGGAAAAATCTTCAAGAGAAATTAAAAGTTTAATTCATGGTGCAAATCCTAATCCAATCGCAAGAACCCTTCTTGGCGACGAAATTGTTAGAATTTATAAGGCAAGAAGTTTAGATTTTGAGTTTAATGAAGATTTTAAAAACCTTGCTCCTGGAACTATTCTTCCAATAAGTTCTAGTAAAAAAGGTGTGTTCGTTAGAACAGGTAGCAGTGCAATTGAAATTTTAGAAATGCAACTTGCTGGCGGAAAGATTCTTCCTGCCAAAGTTTTAATGAACGGAAGAAAAATCAATGTTAATGATTGTTTTAAAACAACTATTAAAATTTAACAAAAGAATAGAGGTTTATAATGAAAATTATTCACGATTTAAGTTTAACTGAACTTAAAAGAGAACTTGAAGAAATTATTGAAAAAATGCCTAGATTTAGAGCAGGACAAATTTTTAATTGGATGAGCGATTATGCTACTTTTGATGAAATGACTAATATTCCTAATGAACTTAGACAAACTTTAAAAGAGCATTATATCGATGAACCTGTAAAAATCGCAAAAGAATTAATTAGCAAAGACGGAACTAGAAAGTTTTTACTTGAACTTTCTGACGGAAATGCTGTTGAAGGTGTTTTAATGGAGTATAAATACGGAAATACAATTTGTATTTCTACACAGTGTGGTTGTAGAATGGGTTGTAGTTTTTGTGCAACAGGTATTGATGGCTTAGCAAGAAATTTAACAGCAGGCGAAATGCTTGGCGAAGTTCTTGCAATTAACAAACATATTGGTGGAACTAAAGCAGATAGAAAAATAACAAACATCGTTCTTATGGGTTGTGGTGAACCACTTGATAACTATGATAATGTTGTAAAATTTATAAAATTAATTTCAGATAAAGAAGGTTTTAACCTTTCTCAAAGAAATATCTCGCTTTCAACTTGTGGCTTAGCAGATAAAATTAAAAAACTCGCTGACGAGGACCTTGGAATTACTCTTACAATTTCTCTCCATGCAACAACTGATGAAAGCAGAAAAAAAATTATGAAAGTAGCAAATGCTTACAACTTAAAAGAATTATTTTTTGCTATAAAATATTATTTTGAAAAAACTAAAAGAAGAATCGTTTTTGAATACATTGAACTTGATATGAACACAAACAAAGATGATGCTATAAGAATCAAGGAACTTTGCAAAGGTCTTTCTTACCATATGAACTTAATTCCTATAAACTCAACACCTCACAGTGTTGAAGAAAATCCAGCACTTAAACCTGCAAGCAAGCAAAAATCTTCTGAATTCTGGGAAAATTTAAAGGAACTTGGTATCTCTGCAACAACTAGAAGAACTCTTGGCAGTGATATTTCTGGTGCTTGTGGTCAACTTAGACGTTCTAGTAAAAACTAAAATCATATAAAACATAAGGAGGATATTATGAAAAGAAAAAGATTAATTAGAGTTGCGCCATCGATTAATGCTATCGACTTTAATAACGAAGAAATACTACTTAAAGCCTTAAAAGATATTGAAAAAGCAGGGGCTAACTTTGTTCATATTGACGTTATGGACGGAAAATTCGTAAAAAGTAAAACTTTTGATTATACTTTCGTTGATAAAATCCGTGATAAAACACACCTTCTTTTTGATGTTCACCTTATGGTTAAAGACCCTGACAATGATATTGATAAATATATAAAAGCCGGAGCAGATATTGTTACTGTTCACTACGAGGCATGCAAAGATGTCGTAAGTGTTCTTAAAAAGATTAAATCAAGAAATGTTCTTGCTGGAATTGCTATTTCTCCAAATACTCCAGTTTTAAAAATTAAAGACATTATTGAAAGTAAACTCGTTGATGTTATTACAGTTATGAGCGTTGAACCTGGTGCTTCTGGTCAAAAATTTATTCCTAAAATGGCTGAAAAAATTTCAGAAATTAGAGAACTTAACAAAAGAGTATTTATTGAAATTGACGGTGGTGTCAATTTATCAAATGCTAGTATGCTCAGAAAACTTGGCGTAAATATCTTAGTTAGTGGTTCTTGTATTTTCAAGTCAACCGATATGAAAAAAACTATTAATGCTCTCAAAGGTAAAGGTTTCTTTAACCAAGTAAAAGATTTTTTTAATTAATATTAAATTAATATAGTGATTTTAAATCCATAAAAAAGAATTAGAACTAGTTTCTAATTCTTTTTTTATTACAATTTATTTTTATTAATAATATCAATAAGAAATATTTTAACTTTTTTTGATTTATTATATGTTTAATAATTAATTGACAAACAATATACTTCGTGTTACGATGTATAAGTAAGGAGGGTTTAGATTGGATAATCAATTAAAAAGAGGATTGCTTGATGTATGTGTTTTAACTGCTATAAAAAATGAAGATTCTTATGGATATAAAATTATAAAAGATATGAAACCATATATAGATCTTTCAGAGTCAACCCTTTATACAATTTTAAAAAGACTTGAACTATCAAAGATGCTTACTGTATATACTTTTGAGCATGATGGCAGATTAAGAAAGTATTATAAAATTACTGATTTAGGATTAAATAGAATACAAGAATTTAAACAAGATTGGAAAGAAATTAAGTCAATATATGATTTTATAACTAAAGGAGACAACGAAAATGAATAAACAAGAGTTTATTAAATTGCTTCGTGAAAAACTATCTAATTATCCACAAAAAGATGTTGAAGATAGAATTACTTTTTATAGCGAAATGATTGATGACAAAATTGAAGATGGCATATTAGAAGAAGATGCTATTAAAGAAATCGGTGATATAGATATCATTATTTCTCAAATTAAAGACGATATCTTTTTATCAAATAATACAAAAGTTAAGTCAAATAAAAAAAGAAAATTAAATGCTTGGGAGATTGTATTAATTGTAATTGGTTCTCCTATATGGCTTACAATACTATTAAGTATCCTTGCAGTTGTTTTTTCAGCATATGTTTCATTATGGGCAGGTATCATTACTTTATGGGCAGTATTAATTGCCACTTGTGTTTTTGCAATTTATGGAATTATTATTGGTGGAATAATGATGATTATAGGTGATACCATTATAAACCTTGTGCTGTTTAGTATGGGTTTAGTTTGCGCAGGATTGATAGTCTTTATATTCTATGGTTGTCTCTATTCAACAAAAGGATTAATAATTCTTACAAAAAAAATTATATTTATTATTAAAAATCTCTTTAAAAAAGGAGGAAATGTAAATGAATAAAAAAATCAAGATTTCACTAATTATTTCCTTATGTTTTGTATTTACTGGTGCAATATTATTTGTAATTGCAATGTCAATAAATAATTGGGATTTTAAAAAACTAGGTTCTCAAAATTTTGAGACTAATTCTTATGAATTTACTCAAGAATTTAATAATTTATTAATTAATACATCTACTGCTGATATTGATTTTCAATATTCTAACGATGAAAAATGTAAAATAATATGCTATGAAAATAAAAAGGAAAAGCACTCTACCACTATTGAAAATGGTATACTTAGTATAAATTGTATAAACGAAAAAAAATGGTATGATTATATTAGTTTATTTTCAAATAATCCTAAAATCACCGTTTATCTACCAAAATTAGAAAGTTTAAACCTTGAAATTAAACTTTCTACTGGAGATATTAATATAACAGATTTTACTTTTGAAAATATATCCATTTCGGCATCAACTGGTGATGTAAAATGTTCTGCTTCAAGTAAAAAACAAACAAAAATACACTTATCAACAGGAGATATCTTTATTGAAAATTCAATGGCTGAAAATTATGACTTAGTTTCTAGCACAGGCTTAATAAAATTAAATAATGTAGTTTGCTCTAATGAAATTAAACTTAAAGTAACTACTGGGGATAATTATCTAACAAATGTTAATTGTAAAAACATTGTTTCAACAGGTTCAACCGGTGATATAAATTTAAATAGTGTTATTGCTACAAATAATATTTCTATCACTAGAAATACTGGTGATGTTGAATTTTATAAATGCGATGCAAGTGAAATAGTTATAAAAACTTCTACTGGTGATGTCGAAGGAACACTACTTTCTGATAAGGTGTTTATAACAAAATCAAACACAGGAGATATTGAAATTCCTAAAACTACAACAGGTGGCAAGTGTAAAATTACAACAAATACAGGTGATATTGAAATAAGTATAATCAATAACACTAACTAAAAATCTATTTAAAAAGGGAATATAATATTTATTTTCTATTGTAAAAAGAGTAAAAACTTAATCTTTTTATTTTACTTAAATTTAAAATATCATTTTTATCACTAAAAAATAACAAATATTTAATTAAATTTTGAGAAATTATTTAAGAAAATATTAATTGTATAAAATTTATAATTATGCTATATTATTTTTATGGAAAATTCTTTTTTTGAAATTAAAAATCTATCATTTAGTTATTATAAACAACCTTTTTGTTTTAGAAATATAAATTTAAGTTTTAATAATAATGAAAAAGTCTTATTATTAGCATCTAAAGATATGGTAAAAACAACTTTTCTTTCAGTAATATCTAGTTTTGAAAATAGTTACTATGGCGAAATTTTGCTAAATGGAAAAGAACTAAATAGCATTGATGATAAGGATAAAAATTTTTCTTATTTGCCGTCAAATCCCGTTTTTATAGAGAAAAAATCTATCAAATATAACTTTGACTTTTTTTTAAAAAATAATAATTTAGAAATTATTTCTAATGATGCCTTAAACAAAATTTTTAATGACAAAAA
>JAFTMY010000051.1 GCA_017452165.1 Clostridia bacterium
CCGATAATAACTAGAGGACAAAAAGCCTTAGCAAAAATGTTCATAACAGGAATAATTGCATTTCTAATTGAAAAATAAGTCATTTTTTCATGATGTTGAATAGCGTGTCCAATTTCATGTGCGCAAATTCCAAGAGAAGTCATTGAGATAGAATTTATAGTTGAATCAGATAATCTTAAAATTTTATTTCTATGGTCATAGCAGTCAGTTAGTTTTCCGTTGATTTGAACAATTTCAACATCAGTAATTCCTGCTTTTGAAAGAAGTATTGTTACAAAATCAACAGCAGTTACACCACAAATGCTTTTATATTTAGAATATTTATCAAAAGTAGAAACTGTTTTACGCTGAGCAATAGTTCCTAAAATAAGACTAGGAACAAATAGCAAAACAGACACAATATAAACATAATACCAAGTTGAATCCATAAATTATTTCTCCATATAAAATAGTTTAATAGAATTAATTGTTAAAGTCAATTAATAGGTGATATTTTAACACTATTTATTGTTGAAATATAAAAAAAAATATTGTAAAATATTTTTAGGTGAATAGTATGAAAATAGATTTTATTTTATCAGATACAACTAAAGGAGCAACAACGCAGGCACTTAAAAAAGTAGTATTAAATGCAGAGAGTGACCTTTTAAAAAATCACATTGTAATAGTTCCAGAAACTAAGTCTATTATAATTGAAAAAGAACTATTATCCTTATCAAAAAAGGGTGCTTTTGCAAATGTTTTTGTATATAGTTTTGTTAGACTTTTAGATAGACTTGAGGCTGTCTCTTTTGATAAAATTATGTCCAAACAAACACTTATTATTTTAATTAGAAAGATTATCAGTGAAAATATTGATAAACTTTTATGCTACAAAAAAACTGCAAAAACAGTTGGTTTTGCAGAGAAAATTTATGATACTATTGCTCAGTTTAAATCAAGTGGAATCACTGTTGAAGAGTTGAAGTCATCACTTAGCACAAAAAAAGAATCACTTAAGGCGAAACTTAAAGATATAATTTTTTTATATGAAGAATATGAAAATCAAATAAATGGTAAAATGTATGATGATTGTGATAAGTTAGCACTTATATCGAATTTTTCTAAAGAAAATGAGTTTATAAAGTCAAGTGATATCTATATTGTCGGTTTTGATAACATAACTTTTGAAATGCAAACAGTTTTAAGGGATTTAGCGATAAATTCAAATAGTATAACATTTTCTAGTGTCTATTTTAATAAAAATAAATTGAATGCTCATATTCAAAATAATGAACTTTTTTTAAAGTTTAGAAGAATTGCAGATAGTTTAAAATATCCATATTTTCCTAAGTTTTATGAAAGTAGAAAACAGGGTGATTTTAAAATAATAAAAAATCATCTTTTCTCAACCGAGAAAAGAAAATTTAAAAGTTTTAACAATGTAAAAGTGTTTAAAGCACAAAGCGAAAAAATAGAAATTGATTTTGTTGCAAATACAATTTTAAGTGAAATTAATAGTGGTAAAAGATTTAAAGATATTGGTGTTATGGTAAGTGGTCTAGGTGATAGGCTTGAAATGATAAAAGACTGCTTTAATGTGTATAAAATTCCATATTTTGCGAATGTTGACCAAAAAATTGACAATCATTTTTTAGTGAAATTTATTACTAATGTATTTGAACTATTTTTAAATAATTTAAGAAGTGAAAATGTTTTAACATTTGTTTCTAATCCGATTTTTGGTGCTGAAAATTATGATATTTTTGATAGATATGTTTACGAAACAGGCGTTAATTATGATGACTTTTTAAATGATGTAAAGGAAAGATTTATCGAGAATTATTTAGGCAAAAGTATAGAAAAAATTGATGAAAATTTAGTTTCATTAAAGCAAAAACCAGAAGATGAATTAACTATTGAAGAAGAACTTTTTATTTTTAAGAAAAATGAAATTGATACACTTAAAAAGACATTGTTAAACTTTAAAAATTTCTATGAAAACATCAAGAAAAAATTACATTTTTCAAAGACAGCAAACGATTATTTAGATGTGATTGAATATGTTATAAAAACTTTTGATATAGAGAAAAAACTAGAAAGTTTAAGTGAAATTCAAAGGAAAAATGGACTTGAAATTGAAAGTGAGATAACTAAGGCAATTTTTGTAAAACTTGAAACATTTAATAAACAAATTAAGAATTTTTTAGGTGAAACAGAGATGCCACTTAGTGAATTTATATTAGTTTATAAATCAGGTTTTTCTTCTTATAAAATCAATCTTTCACCAGTATCAATCGACTGTGTAATTATACAAGAAAATACTGACGGATTCTATGGAATAAAAGATTTATTTATTGTTGGAGCAGTTGAGGGTCAATTTCCAACTAAAATTCAAGATAGTGGTATAATTTTAGATAGTGAACTAGAGGAAGCAAAAAGTTATATAGGTAAAACTATTGAACCAGCAGTAAAAGATATAAATAGAAGAGAAAAATATAAGGCTTTTGAATCGCTTTTAGAACCAACTGAAAAACTTTATATTTCTTACTCAGAGAGAAAACAAGAAGGGAAAATTAATAATCCTGCTCAAATTGTTACAAGTCTTATTGAAATGTTTGGAAGTGAAATAGTTTATGAAAAGTATGTAAGTTTAGATTTTATAAATTATGATGCTTTTGAAAATCGATTTTCAAATAAAATCAATGATTATTTAAATGGAAAAATAGGAATTAAAGAAGTAAATAAGTGTAGAAATATTTTGGGTGATAAAATTAGCAAAGAGTTGCAAAAATGTATAGACGACAGCATCGAAGAAAAAAGTTTTATAATTGATGATGTTAGCGACCTTTATTTTGATAATGACAAGACAAGTATATCTCAAATTCAAACCTATTTTGAATGTCCTTATAGTTTTTTTGCAACTTATGGACTTAGATTAAAAGAAAATAAGATTGCAACAATATCAACTCCTGATGTCGGAACAATAATTCATAGAGTCGCAGAATTATTTTTGAAGAATTTTAATAAGTATAAGGACTTAAATGAAAATGATTTAAAAGATAGCGTTATAGAACTTGTATGTTTTGCTATGGAAGAAAATGACTTTTTAGTTAGTAGAAATAAATCACTTTTTAGTTTAATTCTTGATGAGTGTATTAGACTTTGTAATTATATAATAAAAGAGCAGAGTGTTTCGAGTTTTAAATTTGATATGGCAGAGTATAACTTTGACGGAGAAAATGCAGTAAATTTAGAACTTGAAAATGATAGAAAGATAAAAATTCATGGAAAGATAGATAGAATTGATAAGTTTGGAGATTATGTTAGAGTTATTGATTACAAGACAGGTAATATTTCAAGTGATTTAAAATCAATTTATTTTGGAACTAAAATACAACTTGCAGTTTATCTTTCAGCAATTTCAGTTAGTGAAAAATTAAAACCTGCAGGAATTTTTTATTTTCCTATTCATAGTGAGTATCAAAAAAATGAAAAAGATTCTGCAAATCATTACAAAATGCAGGGCTTTATCTTAGATGATATTGATGTTGTAAAATATATGGATAGCGAACTTTCTGAAGATTACACAAGCAGTCATTATGTGCCACTTTGGGTTAAGTTTGATAAAAAAACTGGTGAAATTAGTTATCATGGTAGGGCGAAAAGATATGCAGAAGAGCAGTTTAATAGTATTAATGATTATGTAAAAAAATTATGTTCTACTGCTGTTGATGAAATCTTAAAAGGTTACATGGAACCTTCTCCTGTTGCAGATAACAAAAATGATACACCAAAATCTTGCAAATATTGTGAACTTGCAGGTTTTTGCAGTTTAGAAAAAGCAAGATATAAATATGGTAGAAATAATGATTTAAAAGTCGAAATTAGCAGTTTTGAAAAAAAGGAGAACTCAGATAATGGTGAATAATAATCAAGATATGAAAGATAAAGTTTTTCAAAAGGTGAATTTTGACGAAATTAATGATGATTTTTCTAATGATAATATTGAGTTTGATATGGACGATGAACTTGAAGATATAGGTGAGATAATAGAAGAGAAAAAAGAAGATGTTAAGTGGACTGATGAGCAAAAACAAGCAATAAATGATAGAGGTAAAAATCTTTTGGTTAGTGCTTCTGCTGGTAGTGGAAAAACTGCAGTTATGACTCAAAGAATTGTTGACCTTGTTTGTGATGAAGAAAATAAAGTTCCTATTTCAAAATTTTTAATAGTTACTTTTACAAATGCAAGCGCTCAAGATATGAAACTGAAAATTATAAAAAAACTATCTCAAATGCCACAAACAGATTATATTTTAGAGCAAATTGATTCAATACCAACTTCAGATATTTCTGACCTTCATAGTTTTTATTCTAGGCTTATTTCAACATATTTTTACGAAGTTGAAGTTGATCCTTCTTATCATATTATTGATGAAATTGAAAGTGCATTTTTTAAAGAAAAAGCAATAACAAAACTTTTTGAACAAAAAGAAAAAGATGATAGTGATGGATATTTTAAACTATTTGATATTTTACAACAAAAAAGAAAAGATGATAAGTTTAAAAAGATTATTTATAAATTTAGTGAATTTCTTGATTCAAATATTGATGGAGAAAAATGGTTTTATGATACAATAGAAACTGCCTATAATGAGGATATTGATAAAAATATTTGTGCTAACTATGTAATAGACTACGCAGTTAATGAAGTAAATACCATTAAGCAAAAAATTGAAGAATTTGCTGAAATGTCTCTAAGTATGGGCTGTGTGAGTTACTATAATTATTTCACTGAATTTTCTTCAAAAATAAATGCTATTTCAAAGACAAAATCTTTCATGGTTAATGCGGATTTAATTTCTAACTTTAAAGCAGGGAAACTTCCAACAGTAAAAGATGAGGCTTTCGCTGATTTAAAAGTAGAAGCAGATAAACTTAACAAAAAGTCAAAAAAGGTTATAGAAAATTTAGGAAAGTTTTTATTTTCATCAGATGAAGAATCTTTAAAAAATGGAATTAGAGAAACTAAACAAAACTTAATAGAACTTTTTAACATAACAAAAGAATATAATAAAATTTATTCTGGTTTAAAAAGGGAAGTCAATGGACTTGATTTTAATGACCTTGAAAAATATGCTCTTAAAATTTTAAGTAATCCTGCAATTTGCGAAGCCGTTAGAAATAAATATGAGTATGTTTTTGTTGATGAATATCAAGATATAAATGCAATACAAGAAAAGATTATTTCAATGGTTTCATCAATCAATAATAGATTTATGGTTGGAGATTTAAAGCAAAGCATCTATGGGTTTAGACTTTGTGACCCAGAAATTTTCTTAGAAAAATATAGAACATATTCTCAAAAACAAGATATTTGTAGTGTAATAAAACTTAATTGTAACTTTAGAAGTGATAAGAAAATTTTGAAATTTGTAGATACGATTTTTTCTGGCGTAATGACTGAAAAGTTTGGTGGGATAGATTATGAAAAGGAATCGCTTTTTACTCCTGGTGAGAAAAATTTAGATTTACCAAACAGCACGACTCTTTGTTTTATTGATACAACTAGTGATAGTGAAAAAGAAATGGTTTCAGGAGAAATTTACTCAGTTCAAAATCATACGCAAGAAGAAGACGAAGAAACAACAGCGATTATTGCAGAGGCAAAGTATTTTGCTCAAAAGTTTGCTGAAATAAAAGAAAGGTCAATAAAAAATAATGAAAAAATTAAAAATTCAGATTTTGCTGTTTTAGTTTTTGCTAGAAATAAAAATGTGTTGACCTTTATTGAAACACTTAAAAAATTAGGTATTCCAGTTGCTTCTGATGAAAAAATTGACTTAATGAATAAACCTTATGTGCAAGAAATTTTAAACTTTGTAAAACTTGCTAATAACAAAAAAGATGATTATCTTATCTTTAAAGTAATGAAGAGTAAACTCTTTAATTTTTCTGATGAAGAAATTGTTGAAATAAGGAAAATTAACAAAAATATTAGGTTTTATGAATTTTCATATATTGTTGAAAAGTTTGAAAATTTAAATCTTAAAAATAAAATTATAAACTTTTTAGATGTAGTTAATAAATATAAAAAGTTATTGGCAATGATGACTATAAAAGATTTTATAAAACTTATTATAAAAGATTTTAAACTTGAAAATTTAAACCTTACAAATGTTGATGGTTTAACATTTAATGAAAATATTGTAAAATTTGTTTCATCATTGCCAAATGTTAGTGTAAGTGAATTTTTAGTTAATTATAAAAATTTTGAGTTGGAAATTCAAAATCAGGGTGGTGGAGATGCTGTAAATATTATTACAGTTCATAAATCAAAAGGGCTTGAATTTAAGTATGTTTTTTTGATTAACATATCAAGAGATATTAATTATGAGTCATTAAACGAAAAGATTTTGTTTAATAAAAACTTTGGTGTAGGATTTAAAAATTTTAACTATGAAAAGAGGATAGAAGAATATACAATTCCATATTCAGCGATTAAGATTTTAGAAAAACAAAAGATTGCAGAAGAACAACAAAGAGTATTATATGTTGCTCTAACTAGGGCAGTTGAAAAAATGTTCATTATATGCTCAGGTAAAACTGATGATTTAACTAAGAATTTTTCAGGTATTCCAAAAAGTTATTTAGACTGGTTTAAACCTTTAATTTATAGGGAATTACAAGGAATTCATAATGAAAAACTTGTTTTTGAGAATCTAAGGCTATGTGATTTTAAAAGTGATGGAGAAATTGAAGAAAATAAACTAAAATTTTATCTTGAAAATGCCGATGATGTAAAAGAATTTAAGTATAAATTTGAATCTTCTATAAAAATTCCTTTAAAAAATTCAGTATCTAAAATATTAAAAAATAAAGCACTTTCTGAAAAGAATTTAAATAAAGAATCATTTATAAATAAAGATTTGAATTTTGCTAAAAATAATGATATAAACGAAAATTTAGTTTATGAAGAAGACAGTTATTATGATTTAAAGGAGAAAAAAATCTTTGGTGAAATTTTAAGTTCATCAGCAGAGAGAGGAACTGCTTATCATAAGATTTTACAAAATATTGATTTCTATAAACTTAATGATATTGAAAGTCAATTAGAGCAGTTAAAAGATAAATTTAAAGATGAGTTTTTACTTGTAAATTCAAGTGATATTCTCGAAATATTAAAGTTACCATTTTTTAAGAGTTTAAGTGAACTTGGTGATTACAAAATATTAAAAGAAAGAGAGTTTATAACATCAATTCCAGCAACTGTAATTGATGAAAATGCTTATGATTTAGATGAAATTATAATGCAAGGTGTGGTTGACCTTTGTGTGATATTCAATGATGAAATTTATATTTTAGACTACAAAACAGGTAAGTATAGTGATGAAAAATTAAGTAATTATAAGTTCCAAATAGAAACTTATGCAGAGATTATTGAGCGAATTTTTGAAAAGAAAGTTACTAAAAAATTAATATGTTTTATTGATGAAAAAAATATAGTTATTTGTTAAAAAATATAGTTTAGGTGTTGTATTTTAACAATTTAAAGAATTTTAAAATAAAAATAGTAATTTTTATTAGGAAAATTTATATAATGTATGTTATAATATTGGAAGTTAGAGGAAATTAGTTCATAGAACTATTTAAAATAACTGATGATAATTTCAATAGTGATGTTTATTTATAAAAAATTTGTTTTTTAAATAATTTTTTTTAGGGTTGTTAGTGAATAATCATCATTGAGAAATGATAAATTAAACTCGTTTAACCTATAGGAGGGTATAGAATGCTTAATTATGGTTTTTTATTAGGTTTAGGAGAAGACCTTACAAGTGGTATTTCATTAACAGGTGTTATTTTAGTTAATCTATTTTTTGTTTTAGCATTTGTTATAACTTTTACTTTCTTTATTTTTTGTGCTTTTCCTAAAACTTTTTCAAATAAGTGTAAAAAGTTAGAACAATTTGTCAATGATAATAATGTTAATCAGGATACAATAAAAACTATTTATCCTTTATCTAAAAAGTTGTCAAAATATTTTTATCAAGGAATTAGAAAGTATAACAGAAAGAAAGAAGGTAAACCATCTGATCATATTAATTTTAGACTTGCTGTTATGGCTGATAAAATGCCAAAGAGTAAAATTATTAGTGTTGAAACACTTTATTTAAGTTTTGTGTTTATTTTCACATTAGTTATAGATGTATTTTACTTTATGACAGTTGATGGTTTTAGTTTAGGTGCTCTTGTTAAGGGTTTCCTTATTCCTACTCTTTTAGTTTTAGCAATGGTGGGATTATCTCTTGTTTACTTTAAATTTATTAGAAGAAATTTGTATAGAAAAGCAAAGGAAGATTTTAGAAATCTTTTAACTGTTTTAGATGAAAAACTTACTCAAAAAGCAGAAGAGTTACCAGAAGAAAATGAAGAAATCGAAGCAGAAATTGATGCTGAAATTACTGAAGATGAAAATGCTTTTGATAATGAAGAAATGTTTGCTGGAGTTGAAGAGTCAGAAGAAAATGTTTCGGAAGAAGATAATGTAAACGAGATAGAAGAGTTAGAAGAAAACATTGTTGATGATGAATCTGAAATCGTTGAAGAAGAAACTCAAGAAGTAGAAAATAATGAAGAGGAAGTTTTAAGCGAAGAAGACGAGACTGAACCAGACTTAGAAGATGATTTACTTGATGAATTATTGTCAGAAGAAGAAAGTGATGAATATATAGAGGAAGAAGAAACTCATGAAGTAGAAGATGAAGTTCCATTCTTAACATCAATTAACGTTGATATTGCTGGTGAAGAAGATGAAGTTGAAGAAACTGCGCAAAAAGAGGAAACTCATGTAGAGCATAATATTGAATTAGGTGATGATTTTGATAATATTGATTTCTTGTTTGATGAGTATGTTGAAGAAGAAAACAAAGAATCTGAATTTGAACCTGAAAACGAACCAGTTAACAATAATGTTGAAAATGAGGAAATTGCTCCTGTAAGCGAAGAAGAGTATTCAGAAGAAGAATATTCAAATGACGAAGATTCAAACGAAGAAATTGAGTCTTATGACGAATTGGATAACCTCATCGATGATATTTTAGATGATGAATTTGAAGGCGATTCTAGTGATTCAGATATCGAAGATGAAGAATTTGAAGAAAATGATGTAATTGTTTCAGAAGAAGAATTTGAGCCAGAACAAGAATCTTTTGATGACCTTGGAGAAGAGTCTGAAGAATTTGAAGAAAATGATGAAACAAATGATGAAACAAGTGATGAAACAGAAGATGATTTACTTGATGATTTAATTGATGAAATTTTGGATAGTGAAAATTCAGCAAATGATGATTATGTTGCTGAAGAAGATGAAATTTTAGAAGAAAGACAACAAGATATAATTGAAGAAGAGATGCCTGAAGTTATATCTAGTTATAGAGAAAGTGAAGAAGAATATCTTGAAAATAATTCATTTGAAACTGATGAAATTGAAGAGTTGCTAGATGGAATGTTCAATGAAGAAGTTGAAAATCAAGAAGAAATTGAAGAATTTGAGCAAGAAGAATCATTTGTTGAAGATACAGAATTTGCTGATTCTGATGTTTTAGAAGAGGAAACTTTAGAAGAGGATTTTGACAAATTAGAAGATATAGAAGAATCTGAAGATGAAGTTAGTGAACTTGAAACTGAAGTTGAAGAATCTGATGATGAATTTGATGACCTTCTCGACGAACTTTTAGAAATGGAAGATGTTAATAGTGTCGAAGGTGAATCATTTGAAACTAGTGAAATTGAAAATGTAGAAAATCAAGAAGTTGAAGAGATTGAAAACACTACCGAAGAAGTTGATGAAGACTTTGAAGATGAGTTGTTAGAAGAAATTGAAAGTGATGAAGAAACTCAAGAAGAACAAGAGGAAACTCAAGTTAAGAGTGTAAAAGATATTATTAAAGCAGAGATAGATGATGATATTGATGATTTACTTGAAGATTTACTAGGTGATAATAAATCTGATTATAGTGAAGAAAAATTATCAGAAGATGATTATAGTGAAGTAGAAGAAACACAAGAGGTTGTTGAACTTGAAAATGAAGAAATAGAAAAGCAAGAAGATGATCTTGATGATCTTATTGATTTCATAAATGAAGAACTTTCAAACGAAAATGTTTCAGAAAATGCTGAAGATGTAAAAGATTTAGAAAAGGTAGAAGATAATTTTGATAATCAATCTACTGAAGAACAAGAAGTAGAAGAAATTGTTGAAGATGCTGAATCTGAAAATGCTGAAGAAACTCAAGAAGAAGCAAAAGAAGAAACAATCGTGGAAGAAACTACTGAATCAGTAGAAGATACTGAAGAAGAGGATGCTGAAGAAGTTGTTATTGTTAGAAAAGATGATGAAAAATACGATAGTATTCAATCTGATGATGATGAAACAGGTGTTGTTGAAGAATTTGAAAGAGAAGAATCTGAAATTGTAAACTATTTTAACTTTATTGAAAAAGAAAAACAAAATCAAAGTAAGAGTAATGCAAGTAAGGCATCATCTACACCATTTAACTACTTAACTTCTATTAATGTTGACCCTGTTGCTTTTAAGAAGGAAGAACCAAAAGTAGAAGAAGAACCTGTGCAAGAAGAACCTAAAGAAGAAGTTCAAAATGAAACAGAAAATGCTGAAACACCAGTAGAAGAAACTGCTGTTGAAGAAGTTAAAGAAAAAACTGAAGATGATATCATTAACGATGATATTGCTGAGATTGTTGGAAAGTATAAAACATTGAAAAATGATAAAGAATATACACCAGAAAAACTTGATATTTTTGAAACAAGTTCATCTAAGGAAGTTTCAACTGATGTATCTGAAGAATCTGAAGAATCTGTTAATGAGACAGAAACTGAAGAAATAGTTGATGAAAACTATATATCAGAAAATGTTGAAGAAGATTTAAATGATATGCTTTCTGAAATTTATAATCAAGAAGAGCAAGAAACAACAAATTCTCAAGAACAAGACGATTTTGATGAATACTATAATAAATATGCAGGTAACTTAAATGATGATCAAAATCAAAATTATTACCAAGATGGTCAAGTAATGTATGATCAAAATGGTTATCCAATTTACCCAGATATGCAATATGGATATGATCAAAATTACTATCAAAATGGTCAAGTAATGTATGACCAAAATGGTTATCCAATTTATCCAGATATGCAATATGGATATGACCAAAACTATTATCATAATGGACAAGGAATGTATGGTCAACCATATTATGGTCAAGGTTATAATCCATATGGAATGTATGGTCAACCATATTATCCAAATGCCGGACAACCAAATCAAGTTTATCCAAATACACCAGAGCAAAATGTTAATAATAGTGCAGATAAAACAATTCCTGCTGAAAATAAAACAACTCAAGAAGTAAAGACAGAAGAAAAGCATGAAGAAGTAAAAACAGAATTACCAAAGGAAGAACCAAAGGTAGAGGAAGTTAAAGTTGAAGAACCTGCACCAGCACAAGAAGAATCAAAAATTGAAGAAAAAACTTCTCAAGTTCAAGAACCAAAGGTTGAAGAAAAAGTAATAGAAGAACCAGTAAAAGAAGAACCTAAAGTAGAAGAAAAGAAAATTGAAACTCCTGCTAAAGAAGAGGTAAAAGAAGAACCTAAGGTTGAGGAAATTAAGACTGAAGAAAAAGTTGAAGAAGAACCTAAGGAAGTAAAGAAGTCTTCAAGAGGTAGACCAAAGAAAATGCTTGTTGATGATAATTTTGAAATTAAAACTGAGGCTCAATTTGAAAAGGCTTTAGCAAAAGCAGAAAAACTTACAAGAAAGAAAGAGTCTGGTATTTCTGGAGAACAACTTAAGAAAGTTGAAGCAGAACTTTCAAAAATTATTGAAGCAATGGACAAATATAGTAAAGGGGAGTAATAATGAGAAAGAAAAAAATTGAAGTTACTAAAAGAACATTAATTGCAGAACTTTTAATGATAAATCCAAATGTTAGAGAAATTTTAACTGGATTTGGTTTACATTGTTTAGGCTGTCCAATGAGTCAAATGGAATCACTTGAAGATGCTTGCGAAGTTCATGAACTTGATATTGATGTGGTTTTAGAAAAAGTAAACGAATTTTTAAATAAAAAATAAGAAAAAAGCGACAAAATTTTGTCGCTTTTTTTTATGCTAAATTTTACATTAAGAAAAATACAAAAAGAAAAACTACTAAATAAAATTAGTAGTTTTTGAAAATTTATTATTAATTAATTGAATCTTTGAAAGCAGCACCAAATTTAAGTGTTGGAACAGTAGTTGCAGGAACAACAACTTTTTCATCATGATTCTTTGGGTTTGTGCGAGTACATTCTTCTTTGTGTTTTGGAGCAAATGTTCCGAAACCTACAAGAGTGATTTTGTCTCCAGCTTTCATTGTATCTCTGATTGTTTCAACCATAGCATCATAATATGCTGTTACATCTTTAATAGTTGAATCTGTTTTATCAGCAATACTTCTTAAAAATTCATTTTTATTCATAAGTAAATTCCTCCTAAAAAAAACTATACTATTTTTACTTAGTATGTTAAATATAACATAAACTTATTTAATTTCAAAACAATTTTACATAAAATAATTAATTTTTTTATCTTTATAAATATAAATAAAAACATAATTTATAAGAATTCATATTATAAAGAGAGGGGAATTATATGAAATCTAACAATTATATTATAAAAGATAAAAAATCAGTTTTTATTGATGATAGTGTTATTATTGGTGAAAATGTGATTATTTATGAAAATAATAGAATAGAAGGAAATACAATAATTGAAGATAATGTTACAATTTATCCTAACTCTTTTATTATTAATTCAAAAATTGGTAAAGGAACAAAAATTTATTCTTCTATGATTGAAAATGCAGAGATTGGCAAATGCTGTTTAGTTGGACCTTTTGCACATTTAAGACCAAAGGCAAAACTAGGAAATTTTGTAAAACTTGGTAATTTTTGTGAGGTGAAAAATTCAATTATAGGAGATTATTCAAAAGTTAGTCATTTAACTTATGTTGGTGATGCTGAGGTAGGTAAAAAATGCAACATTGGTTGTGGTGTAATTTTTGTAAATTATAATGGTAAGGTAAAATCAAAAACTACTATTGGAGATAATTGTTTTATTGGTAGCAATACAAATATAATTGCTCCAGTTACTGTGGGTGATATGGCATATATTTGTGCAGGTACAACCATTGATAAAAGTGTAGAATCAAATAGTTTTGTTATTGGTAGGTCAAGACAAGTAGAAAAAAAAGATAGAGCAAAGGAATATATAAAAATCGAAGAATAAAGTTTTTATTTAATAAAAAAACCTCATTGCTATTTTTAGCAGTGAGGTTTTCATTTTTATTACATTAATCTATCAGCATCAATTTTTTTCTTATTTTTCTTATGTTTTTTCTTTTTATTATCTAAATGAGTGTTAGGGTCTTTCTTTTTATCTAAATTTTCTTTTCTAATCTTCATATCGTTGTATTTTTCAAATATTGATTTTGAATAGAAATAAACAACTAAAGTTGCAGTTATAATTGCTATGATAAATATAGAAAACTCAATGATAGATTGTCTAAATATTGCAAATATAATAGAAACTATAAATAGTATAAAACTTGTTATAAATAATACTTTCTGAGCAAAAAAATGTGTTTGTTTCCAAATAAATTCTGTTTCTCTTGTGACTTTAAAATTAAATGCAGGTTTGCTTAAATAAGGCACATTTTTTATCTTAATAGAAAAGATTAACATTATAAATGAAATTGGCATAAATATTGAAATTGAAGCAGGTATTTCACATAATGTATGATAAGTTAAATTTTCGCTAACTATAAAGTATGCAAAAAATAGCATATTTTCAAACAAAGATAAGATAAATAATCCTTTAAAAAGAGTTTGCAATTTGTTATTTTTTATTATAAGTAATAAAACAACAAAAATAGTTGGAATAATAGAAGAAATAAGCATAATCCATTTTGTGCTAAAATGAGTTATCTTTTCATAAATATCATAGGCAACAGGAATTTGTTTTGGTAATGTAAAAATAGTAAGTAGAATTGTTGCCACTAGGTTTATTAATCCAAAAGTTATAAATGTTAATTTTGATTTATGTGTCATAGATATTTCCTACTTTAATGTGCTTGATTTAAGTGTTAATGTTTTTTTATCTGCGTTAATTTCGGCAACTGCCCCATAAGGAAGAGTCATTCTAGGGAATGAGTGTCCAAAGTTTAGATTGAATAATATAGGGAAGTTAAACTCGTTTAGTTCACTTATTAAAATTTCCTTATATTCGCTATAATAGGCTTCGTCCATAGGTTTACCAATTAAAAGTCCACTGATATTATCAAAAAGTCCAATAGATTTTAAATGTTTAATCATATTTCTATAATTTTCAGGTGTTGGTTTTCCGTCGCTTGTTTCTAAGAATAAAATTTTTCCACTAAGTTCTTCTTTTGTTGGAATAATTGGATATTTTGCCATAATCTTATTTCTTTCTGCTTGAAGTTCATCTTCACCATTAGTGTTATAGCCAGAAAGCATTGAAAAAAGTTCTAAGCAACCACCAATAAGTTTTCCTGTTGCAGTTCCTGTTCCTTGTAAAACTTCATATCCGTTTGTTTCTGAGAATTTTTCACGTAATGTTCCAACTGATGCAGGTGAAAAGTCAGTTCTCTCTTTATACCAAACATCACTAGGTTTTATTTCATAATTGTTTGGAGCGTTAAAAAGATACATAAGTGAATTTTTAGTGTAAGGTAACATATTGTTCTCAAACTCAGCAAAGTCGGTTATAAACGCAGGACCATAAAATGTGTTTAATCCAAGTTTATTGAGTGCTAGATGAGTTGTTGTAGTGTCAGAGTAACCAGTAAAGATTTTAGGGTTATTTTTTACTGCTAAGATAAATTCTTCGTCATCAAAAAGATATGGAAGAATTTTAAATGAGTCATTTCCACCAATGGCAGTTATAATTGCCTTTATTTCGTTGTCATAAAATGCCTTTTTTAAATCTTCTGCTCTAGATTTAGGATTATCCCTTATATAGTCAAGACCTTTAAGTGTGTTATCCATAAAAACTGGAACGAGTCCAAGTTCTTCAAGTCTTTTTATTCCAAGGTCAAGTTCGTGTTTAATAAATGGTTCGCCAAGTATTCCACTTGATAAACTTACAATTGCGACTTTGTCGCCCTTTTTTAATTTTTGCATTTCCATATTTTTTCTCCCATAGATATTTTAACATAAGTTAAAAAATAATACAAAGTTTTAAATAACATCTTGAAAAATAATTTTGTATATTGTATAATGTATGTATTATGAAAATAGCAATAGATATAGATAAAACATTATTTGATTGTAAAAAATCACTTGTATATCAAGTGGCGAATTCACTTGAAAAGATTATACCTAAAAGACATAAAGAGTTTAAATATTTAACTAAGGAAGATGCAAAAGATATTCCTGTTAAGTTTAGAAATCTTTTTGGAAAAATGGGAGACCCTGAAAAGTATGAGGAAGTTGATGGGTCAGTAGAAATTATTAAAAAATTCACAAAAGAAGGACATCAAGTAGCCTTCCTTTCAAGTCGTCCAAATGTGCGTATAATGAACCAGGTGATTATTAGTTGGCTTCAAAAGCATGATTTACCACACGATTTTATTGTAGTAAATTGTTCAGATAAAGCAGGATTTTGCTTAGAGCATGGCATAGATGTTTTGATTGATGATGGATTAAAAAATTGTGTAACAACAAATTCACTTGGAATTTCGACAATTCATTTAAACCCAAGTAAAAACTTTAATATGGAAAAGGCAGGAGTGAAAAATCCTGATAAGTTCTATACAGCAAAGGGCTGGGCAGAGGTTGAAAATAAAGTGAAATTAATTGAAAACTCATCAAAAGGAAAATCAACATCAAACTCTTCAAAAGAAATCGCAGAAGACTTAGAAATGGGAATGTAAAAAATAACAGCAAAAATGACTAGGAAATTCCTAGTCATTTTTTGTTAAAGTAATTTTATAAAAAGAGAAAAAAGAAAAATCCCACAGGATTTTGTGGGATTTTTGTTATAAAAATATATCTTATTTAATTTTATTAAAAAATATATCTATTTTAAAATGTTGATTTCAGCATTTTCAGCCCATTTGCCAACACTTTCAATACCTGCTTTGCAGTTTGCTTTAGATGAGTAACCATCTTCTGAAACGCAAATAAGTTCGCCATTTTTTGCTCTAAGTCTAAATCTAAATTTTTCAGCCTTATCCATATAGATTTCAAACTTTGGGTTTGTTAATGTTTCATAATTTTTTAAAGTTTGGTCTTCTACATTTGAGCCTGAGATTTTTTTAATACTTTCGAGTGCTGATTTGCAACCTGTTAAGGTTTTGTATCCTGCACCACCACTAACAGCGATAGTGTTTTTATTAGATGCTTTTAATCTAAAATTATAGTTTCCACTTGCTGTTTGATAAATTTCAAATTCACCAACTTGTGCCATAAATTTTCTCCTTAAGTTTTAATATGTTTATTGTAAATGAAAACTCTTAATTTTACAAGTAAAAATTATAAAAAAATTACTAAAAATTAAACTTAGTATTGAAATAATAAAACTAATTTGTTATAATATATAATGTTAATTTATGGGCATTGATTAAATTTAATGTCGATAAGGGGAAATTTATGATAAATGAAAACGGAGTAAATACTTTAAGACTATTCGGAAGATTTCCAAAGAAAAATTTTGATTTTGATTCACAAAAGTTTATAGATGAGTATATGAAAATCATTTCTTCACCAGAACTTACTGATGAACTTATGATAAGAATGATTTATAGATATGGAACAAATGAACTTAAAAAAGCGGCAATTGTTCAATTTGTTAGAGAGACGAAAGGAGAGGGTCTTACATCTGAAAAGTTATGGGAACTCTTTGAGTGTGATAAAAATACAATTTTTGCCATTGGTCAAGAAATGGAAACTTCAATCAGACTTTTAATCCAGCAAAAGTTTTATGCTGAAAATGGTAGAAAAGAGATAATGATAGATGAATTTGGTTTTACACCAAGAACTTTTAACTATATCTATAAGCGTGGTTATATGACTAAAAGTGCAATGGTTGAAGCATATAAAAATGGTTATATTTCAAATGAAAAAGTAAGAGAAGAGATTAGAAACTCAATCTTAAATGTAAAAAATAAAAATATTAGCACTTTTGAAACTGAAAAAAGTTATTAAAAAAATCCCAATAAAGGGATTTTTTTAATTGATAAATTTATTATAATATAAAATATTAAAACTGTTATAAATTAATTAAATTTTTAACTTTAAGTAAATGTTAGAATAAAAGTTTAGTGTATTTTTTTCCCAGTTTATTTTTTAAAAGATTTTCAAAATCTTCTAAATTTCCACTTGTAATTGTAGAAAAATCTATAATATGAACACGGTCTTTATTTATGTATAAATAGTAAGAATTGCCTGATTTATAAATTTTATAAATTTCATTGTATTTAAATGATGATTTTGAATTAAAATTTTTGTGGTCTGTTTGAAGAATATTTACACCAGAGTTATCAAAAATATATTCTTCATCAAGACTTGGATATTTTAAATGTTTGTAAGTTTTGTCATTTTTATTAGAAATTGAAGTAAAAATAAAAACTGATGGAATATAAAGAAGACCAACAATTATCCAAATAACACCAATAATTACACTTTGTTGAATAATATTGATAATTCCACAAGCAATTATCGCAAGTGAAATAAAAATCATAGGAACAAATATTCTTTTTAATTGAAAAATTTTGAGTTTTCCAATTTTGCTGTTGTCAAGTTTTGTTATAAATGTAAACATAATTTTTTTCTCCGTATAGTAATTATATAATTATAAAATTAATAAGTCAACAAACAAAAATTGTTTTTAAATTACATCTTGATTATTTGTGATTGATGGTGTATAATATAAAAAATTAAAAAGATTTTATAATGCTTATTACAAAAAGAGGATACTACTATGATTAAGATTTATAGAATAAAAGATTTTGATGCAAGAAAAGACCATATGAAAGAATTTAGAAGAGGTTTTGTATTACCAAGTAAGTATGAGTATGGAAAAGTATTATTTATTGCTGACGACAAGCATATTGACCATGAAAGACTTGCTGATACATTTATTTCGCTTTCAAAAGAAGAAATTGAATCAATTGTTTTAGGAATGGGTGTTCAAAGCGATGAAGAATATAAAAATGCTTTTATGAGCATTGCTAATTATCAAAAAAAATATAAGGAACTCAAAGATAAATATCCAATTTCAAGAAAAGATTATTTAATTTATGAAGAAGGTGCTGTTGCTTTTGATGAAAAGGGCGCATATGGAAAGAAATTTGTAATTTTTAGAGATAGTGATAGACATTTTAGAATTGATTCTCAAACCGAAAAAATACTTTCAGGTTATGCTGTTATGGGTTGGAATTTTGAGCCTGCACCAGAGAATTGTCAAAATGCTACAAGTGAAAGGTTTTTATAGTAGTTAAAAAATCATTAAGCACATTGCTTAATGATTTTTATTTTTCTTTAATTTTAGAAAAAATTTCAAGTTGGTTTTCTTTTGTAATAAAAGTATATTTAGAAGTATCAATGTAAGTAGAAAATAATTCATTAAAATATTTTTCATCATTTATAAGTAATAATTTTTGTTTTTTAGTTAATTTTTTAATTAGATATTCAAGTTTTGATGCATCACTTCTATTTTCTGCAAGATAAAGAGTTTTAAGTTCAAGCATTTGATGACTTTTTGTAAATTTTGCACTGGATTTCAATTTAAAATAATGCTCATGTAGTCTTTTTTCAATATCTTTTGCAATTCCAGTGTAAAGAATATTATTTTCACACATAATAATATATATATAATACATAAAATTTTATAGACCTTTATTTTAAAATTATAAAATAATTATAACATTTTTATAATAAAATAACTAATTAATGTTTTACAATTTTAAAAAATAGTTGTATATTATTTATAGTAAAATATATAGGAGGATTATATTATGAAACTTGCAGAAGCATTGTTAGTTCGTTCAGACTTACAAAAAAACATTGCACAACTTGAAAATAGACTTGTTATGAACGCTAAGGTTCAAGAAGGTGAAATGCCATCAGAAGACCCAGTTCAATTAATGGAAGTTTTAAATCAAAGCATCAGTGATTTAGAAAAAATTATTTATAATATCAATATGACAAACTCAGTTACTATTGTTGACGGAGACCCACTTACAAAACTTATGGCTAAAAAGGAAACTTTACTTTTAAAGATAAAGATTTTACAAAACTTTGTTGAAAATGCTAGTAGAAAAATTGATAGATATTCAAACAAAGAAATTAAAGTGGAAAGCACAGTTAATGTAGCCGCTGAACAAGAAAAAATTGATAAACTTAGCAAAGAGTATAGAATTTTAGACGCTAAAATTCAAAATGCTAACTGGCAAACAGAACTTATTGAAAATAAGATTGTTCGTGTTATTTAATTTGTAATTTAATTAAAATTTTTAATCTTAAAAAGGTTAAAAAAGTAGGTAGTTTTTAATGGTGGATATAACGCCGTCGATGATTCGGTTAATAGTCATCTCTAAAGGGGCGAAGTGAAGGACAAAAACTGATTTTCATAAATCAAGTCATCAAATCTCACATTAGCATAAATCATATTTCAAAGTTAATACCATATATCGGGTTAAAAACGAGGGTGTGGAACAGGGGATAAAAATAGCAACTAAGAATTTCTTAGTTGCTATTTTTAGTTGTATTAAATTTTAAACTTTTCTTTAATAAAACTATTAAATTCTATAAAAGGATTTATAGAGTCGTCTTTTCTATTTTTTCTTTCATCATCAGTCATTTCTGCTAATGTTTTTGTGCAATTTTTAGGAATAAAAACATACCATAGGTCAGACCATTTTTTCGATGTATAAGTTCCTCTTTTTTGGGTTGTTAAAGTTCCGTAAACATAACCATAAAATTTTTTTAATGTTATGCCATCATAGTAGGCTAAACATTCTTTAAAAAAGCAACCTTTGTTTTGAACATTTTTCATATTTTCAAGAAGCCCATCAATGCCTATTTTGTTAATAAGTTCTCTTTTTGGAAATGCTCCAGGGAAATTTGGATTATTTGGGTAACTTGGTATATAAAAACCAGCATCTAAAGTAATGCACGGTTTATTAAGTTTTGAAAATGCTGTTTTTACCTTATGCTCAGCAATAATACTTATATCATTAATGTTAGGTTCATCAATTTCAAAATCAATGTGTTTTAAATTAATATTTTTATCTATTTTTTGCTTGGCTGTTTCAACTTTACCTTTATTTGTAGTAACGAAAATTATATCTACCATTTTTACTACTTTATCATTATACAATATAAACTATTTATATAAATTTATCAATAAAAATTATTATTTTAATTTTAAAATATTGACAATACTAAAGTTTGTGTTATAATAAAAGGGTATTGAAAATATTTAAAGACAAGTAGTGCTTGCTGATTCGCAAAGAGAAGAGTTGTTTGGTGAAAAACTTAAGATAGGCAGGTTATGAAACCACTTTATAGATATATTTTTAAGACTAAGTAAAAGAGTGGAAAGTTTATCTTTCAAAAAAGGTGGAACCGCGGTTAATGTAATCGTCCTTTGCATAAAATAATTGCAGGGGCGTTTTTTATTTGTAAAAAGCCTTTGCAAGTTAAGTTAAGGAGAAAGAAAAATGGATAACAAGGAAAAAGAAAAATTAGAAAAAATGCAAATGTGCAGACACTCACTTGCACATGTCTTAGCGAAGGCAGTAAAAAATATTTATGGTGCAGAAAAAGTAAAAATTGCCATTGGTCCAGCAATTGATAATGGTTTTTACTATGACTTTGATATGGAAAGTTTATCGCAAGATAGTTTTGCTGCAATTGAAAAAGAAATGAAGTCAATTATTGGCAAAAATGAAGAATTTAAGAGAGTGGAACTTAGTAGAGAAGAAGCACTTGAGATTTTCAAAGATGAACCATATAAGGTTGAACTTATTAATGATTTACCAGAAGATGAAGTAATTTCTTGCTACTACTTAGGTGAAGATTTTGTTGACCTTTGCCGTGGACCACATGTAGAGAAGACTTCTCAACTTCAATCTTATGCTTACCAAATTGATAGAGTTAATGGTGCATATTGGAGAGGAAATAAAGATAATAAAATGCTTCAAAGAATTTATGTTTTTGCGTTCCCTGACAAAAAGCAATTAAATGATTATTTAAAGCAACTTGAAGAAGCAAAAAAGCGTGACCATAACAAAGTTGGTAGAGAACTTGAGTATTTTACAACTGTTGATTATATTGGCAAGGGATTACCAATTATTCTTCCAAAGGGTGCTAAAACTATTCAAATTATGCAAAGATTTGTAGAAGATGAAGAAGAAAGAAGAGGATACCTTTTAACTAAAACACCTTATATGAGTAAAAACGAACTCTTTAAAATTTCAGGACACTGGGATCATTATAAAGATTCAATGTTTATTTTAGGTGATGAAGAAAAAAGTAAGGATATTTATTGTTTAAGACCAATGACATGTCCATTCCAATATCAAGTATTTTTAAATAGACCAAGATCTTATAAAGATTTACCGATGCGTCTTGGTGAAACATCAACACTCTTTAGAAACGAGGCGAGTGGTGAGTGTCATGGTCTTATTAGACTTCGTCAATTTACAATTTCAGAAGGACACTTAATGGTTAGACCTGACCAATTAGAGCAAGAATTTAAGGGTTGCTTAGACCTTGCAAACTATATGCTTAATACATTTGGTCTTTATGAAGATGTAAGTTTCCGTTTCTCAAAATGGGACGAAAATAATAAGGAAAAATACATTGGAAGTAAGGAAGAGTGGGAAAAAGTTCAAGACGAAATGCGTAGAATTTTAACAGACCTTAATGTTGATTTTGAAGAAGCAGATGGCGAAGCAGCATTCTATGGTCCAAAACTTGATATTCAAATTAAAAATGTTCATGGTAAAGAAGATACAATTATCACAATTCAAATTGACTTCCAAATCGCTGAAAGATTTAATATGTATTATACAGATGAAAATTCAAGAAAGGTTGCTCCATATATTATTCATAGAACATCAATTGGTTGCTATGAAAGAACACTTGCATATCTTTTAGAAAAATATGCTGGAGCGCTTCCACTTTGGCTTTCAGCAGAGCAAGTTAAAGTTATGAATATTGCACAGTCAAGTGAAGATTATGCAAGAGAAGTTCATGAAAAACTTTTAAGAGCAGGAATTAGAAGTGTGCTTGACCTTAGAAATGAAAAAATTGGTTATAAAATCAAAGACGCATTAGTTAATAAATTCCCATATATGGTAATTGTTGGTGATGGAGAAAGAGATGAAGGAACAATTTCAATCCGTGGAAGAGGAAATGAAAACGC
>JAFTMY010000001.1 GCA_017452165.1 Clostridia bacterium
AAAACAATTAGAAAAAACTAAAAAAAGTTTAGAGGCTAAACTTGCAAAGTTAAATGATACTAGCCGAAAAGATGATGTAATAACATTTGAAGAACTTGGTGTAGATAGAATTTTTGTTGATGAGGCTCATTATTATAAGAATTTATTTTTATATACAAAGATGAGAAATGTTGGTGGAATTGCACAGACAGAGGCTCAAAAAAGTTCAGATTTATATATGAAATGTCGTTATCTTGATGAATTAACAGGTGGAAAAGGAGTTATATTTGCTACCGGTACTCCTGTATCAAATTCAATGGTTGAACTTTATACTATGCAAAGATATCTTCAATATAATGAGTTAGAAAAAAGAAATCTACAACATTTTGACGCTTGGGCTTCAACTTTTGGGGAAACAACAACTGCAATAGAATTAGCACCAGAGGGAACAGGTTATAGAGCAAAAACAAGATTTGCAAAGTTCTTTAATCTTCCAGAACTTATGGCTATGTTTAAAGAAGTTGCAGACATTCAAACAGCAGATATGTTGAATCTTCCTGTACCAAAAGCACATTATGAAAATGTTGTTGTTAAGCCAACAGAGATTCAAAAAGAAATGGTAGAAGAACTTGCAGAAAGAGCAGAACGAGTAAGAAATAAAATGGTAGATGCAACAGTAGATAATATGTTGAAGATTACAAACGATGGTAGAAAATTAGCATTAGACCAAAGGCTTATGAATGAAATATTGCCAGATGACCCAGAAAGTAAGACCTCAATTTGTGCAAATAATATTTATAGAATATGGCAAGAAAATAAAGACAAACACTTAACTCAATTAGTGTTTTGTGATTTATCAACTCCTCATAATGATGGCAAATTTAATGTATATGATGATGTAAAAAATAAATTAAAAGAAAAAGGAGTGCCAGATGATGAGGTGTCATTTATTCACTATGCTAATACTGATATTAGAAAACAAGAGTTATTTAATAAGGTAAGAAAAGGACAAGTTAGAGTTTTGATGGGTAGTACACAGAAGATGGGTGCAGGAACAAACTGTCAAGACAAACTAATTGCATTACACGATTTAGACTGTCCGTGGCGACCTAGTGATTTAATTCAAAGAAGTGGAAGAATTATAAGACAAGGTAATCAAAATTCAGATGTATATATTTATAGATATGTCACGGAGGGAACTTTTGACGCATATTTATATCAGTTAGTAGAGAATAAACAAAGATTTATTTCACAAATTATGACCTCTAAAACTCCTGTAAGATTTGCAGAAGATATTGATGAAACTGCATTATCTTATGCAGAAATTAAAGCGTTAGCAGCAGGAAATCCTTTAATAATTGAAAAGACAGAACTTGATACACAAGTAGCAAAATTAAAATTATTAAAGCAAACACATTTAAGTCAAATATATGCAATGGAAGATAAAGTTATAAAGTTTTATCCTAATGAAATTAAAAGATTAGAAAAAAGATTAGAAGATATTAGTGAAGATGTTAAACATCTTACTGATAAAACAAAGATAACAGATGGTTTTCAAGGTATGGTTATTGATGGAAAAGAATATATAGAAAAAGCAGACGCAGGTCAAAAAATAATTGACATTTGCAAAGCAAAAACTAATCCAGAGCCGATAGAAATAGGTGAGTATAGAGGTTTTAAAATGAACTTATCTTTTGATACAACAGATCGTAAATTTCATTTGAGTATGAAAAATAATTTATCTTATGATGTAGAACTTGGTGCTGATGTTCACGGAAATATTACTCGTATTGATAATGTTTTAAATGGTATTGAAAGTAAAATTGAATATACTAAAAACAATTTAGATGATACTAAAAAACAATTTGAAAATGCTAAACAGGAAATAACTAGACCATTCCCACAAGAAGAAGAACTTAAAACTAAATCAAAAAGATTAGATGAGTTGAATATTGCTCTTAACTTAAATGAGAAAGAGAAAGAAATAATTGCAGATGGGAATGATGATGTTTCTGATGATTATAACAGGAATAAAGATAGAGAAAGATAAAAATAAAGAGATTAGAGTAAGAAAAATACTTTAATCTCTTTTAATAATTTTAAAGGAGGAAAGTTTATGAATGAAATGGATATAAGACAAAATCTTTATAACAAATTAGAAAAAGAATTTAAAGATTTTATTGAAGAAATGAAAACTAATGAGCCAGAAGTAATAGTAAATAGTGCTTATCAAATTGCTATAAAAGAAGAACTTGTTGGAATATTTTATCCACAAGAAGATAAATACGATATAGAGGAAATAAAAGCATTAAACAAACTACCAGACCCATTAGAAGAACTTTATCAAGGTTGGATGGATTCTGATGCAGGTATTCATTCAGTATTAGAAGATAGTGTATCAGATACTCTAGAAGAAGTATTAAGAGAACAAAAAGAGAAGAAAAAAGATAGAGAAAGGTAGGTAATATTATGGCATATTATCCACCAGACGTTATTCAGAAAGTAAAAGAAATAGACTTATACACATATTTAAAAAACTATGAGCCAGATGAATTAGTACCTTTTAGTAGAGGAACTTATATGACTAGAACACACGATAGTTTGAAAATAAGTAATGGTATGTGGTATTGGTTTTCACAAGGAGTTGGAGGTAAAACTGCATTAGAATATTTGATAAGAGTTAGAGATTATTCTTTTATTGAGGCAGTAGAAATCATATTAGGAAAGTCAAAAATAAGCCCACTAATACAATATAAACAAAAAGAAAAATTGCAGAATGTTAGGCTATTACTACCAAAAAAAGCAAGTGATAATGAACAAGTAATTAAGTATTTGGTTGATAGAGGAATTGATAAAGATATTATTCAAGAGTGTATTGATAATGACTTAATTTATCAACAATATCAAAACAATAATGTTGTATTTGTTGGTTATGATAAGTTTAAAACTCCAAGATATGCAGGAGTAAGAGCCACCAATTCTAGTAGGTATATGCAAGACGCTTATGGAAGTCATAAAGCGTTTTCTTTTAAGTTAGATTCATTAGATAAAAACGATTCAGTACACTTATTTGAAAGTGCTATTGACCTTTTATCTTATGCAACTTTATTAAAACTAGATAATAAAGAGTGGTATAATGAGAATCTTTTATCATTAGCAGGAGTATATCAACCGGCTAAAAAAATTGATGAAAGTAAGATACCATTAGCATTAAATTATTATCTAAATCAGAATCAAAATATAAAAAAAATTGTACTGCATTTTGATAATGATAGTGCAGGAAGAATTGCTACTATGGCATTAAAAACAATACTACCTAAACAATATGAAGTCGTTGATGATCCACCAAAAGTTGGTAAAGATTTCAACGATTTTTTATGTGACAGAGTAGGAATAAATTATAAAAAAAGATATGGAAAGGAAAGATAAAATTATGAAAAAAGATTATTTAATTGTTGCTGATATATTAAAAAATAGAAGATTAGAGGAAGGATTAACACTAAAAGAATTAGATGAATATTCTGGTGTTAGTTATGCAGAGATTTCAAAAATTGAAAGGGGTGAAAGAGAAAATATCAATATAAGAAACTTAATAAAATTGTGTAAATGTTTAGAAATAGATTTTATAAAATTACTAGAAGTTGCAGGATATTTTGATGAAGAATATGCAAGAACTTACGAAGTAAATGTGAAAAAAACAACTGAAAAAGTATTCAAAGTTAAAGCAAGAAATGAAAATCAAGCATTAGAAATTATTACAAATTATGTATTTAATAATAATATTTTAGATACAAAAGATGATGATGTAATTGATTTTTCAGTACAAGAAATCAATGAAGAATTTGATGAGGAATGCGAAGAAATTGATGAAGATTATGACGAAGAAGAATACGAATGTAATGAGAATTGTGATTGTAAAAACTGCGAGTATTATTGTCATATCTGTCAGGAATGTACTTTTGGGGAGTAGAATTATTGTCTAGCCAGCACTGAATTTATACTCCCATATAAATTCGCTTGTGGGGAAACTCCCCAATCCCCTTAAAAAATATGACAATAAGTGTTGAAAAAGAAATATTTATGTTATAATAAAAAATGTCTAATGATACGGAGGTGAAATAGTTATGAAAAAATCTGAAATGATAGAAGCAATCGCAACTGCAACAGGATTAACAAAAGCAGATAGCGAAAAAGCATTCAATGCAACATTTGATTTATTTAAAAAAGAATTAGCAGATGGTAATAAAGTATCAGTTGCAGGATTTGGAACTTTCAAAATTTCTGAAAGAGCAGCAAGAGAAGGAAGAAATCCACAAACAGGTGAAACTATTAAAATCGCTGCAAGTAAAAGTGTAAGTTTTAAAGCAGGAAGTGAATTAAAATCAACTGTTAATAAATAAAACTAATTGCATAATGAATTAGGTTAGTAGATTAGAAATAATTTACTAGCCTTTTTTTATTGCAAAAATTAAATAGAAAGGATTTGATATTATGAGTGAATTATTATTTTTTATATTAGGTTTAATTATAGGTGGTTTGGTAATGACAACTCTTATGTGTTGTTTACAAATCAATAGAATAAATGAGTATGAAAGATTACTTATTATGAGAGATAAAGATAATGATGAGTATGATGAGGAGCCAGAGGTGGTCAAATGCGAAATCGTGGAGTAAAAAAACAATTTTGGTTTAGTAGAGATGAAGATTATCTTTTGAAATTAAAATCTAGCAAAGCAGGTTTAAATGAATCTGATTATGTTAGAAGTTTAGTTGTTGGATATGAGCCAAGAGAAAAGCCACCTATTGAGTTTTATGATGAATTAAAAAAGTTAAGAGGATATGGAAATAATCTTAATCAAATTGCAAGAAAAGCAAACGCATTAGGTTTTATAGATGAGCCAGAATATTGGAAAAATGTTAATGCTATGAATGATATTATTTTAGGTATAAAAAAACGATATTTACTTCCAAAAGAAAATTAAGAAAATTAAGTTATATTCTTGGCAAATAATAGAATATTTTTTAGATATATGGTATAATAACTTTGTATAAAAATCTTTAGTAAAAAATAATTTATAGATCGGAGGTAGTGATGGATAAAATATTTAAAGAATTAGAAGATGCAATAGTAAAATCATTAAATAATAAAAACAAAACGCCTTTGACAGAAGAAAAATTAAAAATTAGTGAGGAATTTCACAATAAGTATTTTGATAAAATGTATGATAAAAAAGTAAGAGTAGTTCTAAAAAATGGACAAGAAATTATTGGATATTATAATGATGAGTTCTATGAAGATTGTGCGATATTTGTGAATTATGAAGTTATTAAAATATCTGATATAGAAACAATGGAATTAATCGGAGAATAATATTTTATTGAGAGGAGGAAACCTTATGAAAAAAAATTGGAATAATAAATCTAAAATGGAAAAAGTTATAATTATTATGAAAGTAATTATTTCTATTGTAGTAATGGTAGCAGCAAGTATTCAGTTATTTGGTGTATGGGATAAGGCTATCAATATAGCAGTACCATTACTAGGAATACTTATGATAGTTCAAGCAATTCCAGAATGGAAAACAAACCGTAGTGTGGCTATATTAAGTATTTGTTCAGCGATATTTATATTTGTTTGTTCATTTGTATCGTTTTTTATGAAATAAATTATGGAGGAATTGATATGAAAAAAATATTGTATTTTTTACCTTTTATATTGGGATGTATTTTGTATATCCTTGGAGGTATGGTTGGCTCATTTAGTGCAATAAATCCCTTTGTATGGGTAGCATTGGGAATGCTATTTATTTCAGGATTTCTTATGGATAAAAAGAAATGGTGGGGAAGTATTCTTGGTATTTTAGTAGGAATATTACTAATATATATGGGAAGCCAAGAAACAGGTCAAATTGTTTCAGAAACTCCAATAGGAATCATAATGTGTATTTATTATATAATATGCGGAATTGTTGCATATAAAAAAGAGAGGAAATAATAAGGAGGAATTCTAATGTCTAAAAATAGTATGTATATTTTAGGAAGTATTGAAACTATTATTGGATTACTTATTGTTTGTTGTGTTTATATAATTAAACAGGTAATACCTAAATTAGGTTTTGTAGCGTATCAAGGCGCAGCAGCTGGAAGTTATAATCCCGGTAATTATAATATGTCATTTGGAATAGTAAATTTTATAGCAATTATCTTTATTTTGATAGGAATGTTGCAAATAGTTTTAGCAATAAGAAAAAAATAGTATATATAAATTTGTAGGAGAAATATATGAAAAAGAAAAAGGTTTTTATAACAATTATAATAATTTTATTAGCGATTATAGTTGGTCTTATTTTGAATGTTTTTATTCAACAAAAATTTATCAAAACTTATACTTATACAGAACTTGAAAACAGAGGTTATACAGCACAAGATGTTAGTGAAATAAAAATAAAACATTCTTATATAAATAGAATTCTTAGTTATAACGAATGGAGAATATCAGTAGAATTTGAAAAAGAACCTAATATTTTATTTTGGTTCACTTATAGAAATAATAAGATTGTTTTTCAAGGTGTGAGTTCTGAACCTATGCTTGATAAAGAGTCAATTCTTGATTATTCAGAAAGATATAAAAAAGGAACATTATTGGAAAAATAATATTTATTTACGAGATTATCAGTAAAATGATAATCTCTTTTTTTATTGGAAAGAGGTGATACAAATTGCTACGACAGGAATATGGAAGATAGATAAAAGATTAAATAATGTTATTGACTATACAATGAATATTGAGAAAACAGTTAATAGTGAATATGGAAAGGAAACTTATTATAATCTGCATAATGTTTTAGATTATATTGAGGCAGATTTTAAAACTGAAAAACAATATTATGTATCTGGAATAAATTGTACTCCGGAAACTGCATTAGAAGAAATGTTAATAACAAAACAACAATATAATAAAATAGGTGGCATACAAGGATTTCACGCATTTCAATCTTTTGCAGAAGGTGAAGTTACACCAGAACAAGCACACGCTATTGGTGTTAAACTAGCCGAAGAAATGTGGGGTGATAGATTTGAAGTTGTTGTAAGTACCCATCTTAATACAAAACATTATCATAATCATTTTGTAATTAACTCTGTATCATTTAAAGATGGTAAGAGGTATTATGATAAAAGAGATACCTATGCAGAACTTCGCAGTATATCTGATTCATTATGTGCAGAATATGGATTAAGTATTTTAGAAGAAAAGGTTTGTAGAAATAGTAAAATAAATTATGCTAATTATCAAAAAGGGACAATAGAAAGAACAAATTATTATACTATTGCAAAAGAAGATTTAGATCGTGCTATTGCACAAGCATATTCTTATAGAGATTTTGAAAAGTTAATGAAAGCAATGGACTATGAACTTATTTATAGAGCAAATAAGTTAAGTATAAGACGAAGTCCATATAAGAAAAATATACGTATAGAAAGATATTTTGGCGAAGATTATAGTATAGATCGAATAAAAGAAAGAATAGAAACTACACAAGCCCCAAGAGTACCATTTATTGAGGCTTATAGTAATAAGAAAACTTATAATAAGTTTGATTATAAGAAACCAAGAAGAAAAGGTATTTATGGATTATATATTCATTATTGCTACTTATTGAAAGTATTTCCTAAAAAGTATCCTTATCAAAAACTATCTCCAACTATTCGTGCAGATGTACGAAAGATGGAAGAAATATCAAAAGAGGCAAGACTGCTCGTTAGAAATGAATTAAAAACTAACGAGCAGTTTTTTGCGTTTAAGGAAGAAAAGGAAAAGGAACTTGATTTTTTAATGGATAGACGAAGTAAGTTATGGTACAAACATAAAAAGTCTAAAAGTAAAGAAGAAAAGGACGAAATAAGAAAGCAAATTGATGAACTTAATCTACAAATAAAACCACTGCGAGAGGAGGTGGTGCTATGTAGAGATATTTTAGAAAGAAGTAGAAAAATGGAAGAAAATCTACAAGAGTTAAATGATGGAAAAGAAAAAGGAAAGGAAGTGGAAAAAAATGAATTCATCAGGTGACGCAGCCGAATCTATTGTAAGAATGAGTTTACAAGGAACAGAGGTTGCATTAAGAATTACAGGTGCTGCAACAAAAAATGTTATTGCTGCACTTTATGCTTTATCACAAGATAAGCAAAAAGTAAAAGGTAGAACTAAACTAGAAAATATGCTTAAATCTGGAAAAGAGTTAAAGGTATTTTCAGTTAAGGAAGAAGATTTAAAAAAGTTCACAGAAGAATCAAAACGATATGGTGTTTTATTTTGTGCGTTAGTTGATAAAAAACACAGAAGTATTGATGGGATGATAGATGTTATGGTGAGAGCAGAAGACGCAAGTAAAATAAATCGTATTGTTGAAAGATTTAATCTTGCTACTGTTGATACTGCTTCTATTAAGAATGAAATTCAAAAATCTAAAAACAGCAAAGCAGAGGCAGATAAAGGTGTAATTATTAAGAGTGTTGAAGAAAAATTAGTTGATGACATTTTATCTAAACCAATCGCAAAGGAGGGCAATGAAATGTCAAACCCGGAGTTGGCGAAAATGGAAAAAAACCCTCCGTTAGAGCCTACCTTAGACAACAAAAAGGCAGATGTGGGTACTAAATCTGAAAAGCCATCAGTTAGAGAAGAAATAAAGACTATTAAAGAAGAACAAAAGGCACAAGCAGAATTAGCAAAATCTGACCAACCAAAAGATAAGCCAACACCTAATAAAACTACAACACATCAACAACCCAAAAATAAAAGTAAAAAATCAAAGGAAAGAGGGAATTAGTTTATGAGTGAATTTGAAGATATTATAAATAATGCAAATGGTAATTCTCAACAAGAGAAGAAACCATTTGATAAAGAGGCTTGGGTAAAAAGAATTCAAGAAGAAAGAAAAACAGCCTATGAAACAATGGATAGAGTAGCACAAGAAATAGTGCAAGATACTGATAAGTTTAAAACTTATTTAGATGTTCAAGGTAGATTAGATAAATATTCAGTAGGAAATGCTTTATTGATAACTGATAAAATGCCTAATGCTACTCAATTAAAAGATTATTCAGATTGGAAAGAAATTGGTGCGTCTATAAAAAGTGGACAAAAACACATTATTATATTAGAGCCGGGTGACCAATATACAAGAGCAAATGGACAAACTGCTACTTCATATAATCCAAAGAAAGTTTTTGATATATCACAGACTACTGCAAGACCATTAGTAAAACAAAATATAGATGATAAAACTAAATTAACTGCGTTAGTCACAGACTGTCCTGTTGATCCCAAAATAGTTGATAGTATTTCAAATAGTAATAGATTAGCAGAGTGGAATAAAGAAGATAATGTTTTATATATAAGTAAAACAGATGATATACAAAAAGCATTTAGAGAAGTAGCAACAGAACTTGCAAGAATAGGAATGGAAGAAAGTAATAATCCAGAACTAGATAATTTTAAATGTAAGTGTACTGCTTATATGCTATGTAAAAAATATGGAATAGAGGTATCTTCTATTGATATAAATACTATTCCAGATTCATTAAAAAATATGAGTGCTAGTGAAATTAGAAACGAATTAACATCAATGAGAAGTTCAATGAGTGATATAAATTCAAGAATGACACAACATTTTGAAAAAGTTTCTAAACAAAAGAATAGAGAACACGAAAGATAGGAGGATACTAAATGAAAGAGAATATCAAAGTATTAGAATTAGATAAATATGAGATAGGGATTTTGATAAATGCTTTAAATGAATTTAGAAATCAACTACTAAAACAACAAAGAGAAACTGCACCTGTTGATGAAGTTTTATTAAAAGCAATAGACGCCCCAGAAAAAAAAAGCCCTCTTGTAAAATGTTTGAGGAAAGATGACAGGCGTCACTACTAGCGAAACACCAAAATGGGTATATGCTATTGGCTTAATTCCTACGATATGGGTCGCTATTTTAATTGCACCATCA
>JAFTMY010000052.1 GCA_017452165.1 Clostridia bacterium
ATTCTCAAATTGAACTTAGACTTCTAGCTCATTTATCTGAGGATCCTGAATTTATTGATGCTTTTAAAAATAATATTGATATTCATAAAAAAACAGCAAGCAATGTCTTTAATGTTAATCCTAGTTTAGTTACTCCTGAAATGAGAAGAACTGCAAAGGTTGTAAATTTTGGTATTATCTATGGTATTAGCGATTATGGTCTTGCTGAAGATTTAAAAATTGGATTTAAAGATGCAAAAAAATTGATTGATAGTTTTTATGCTCTTCATCCAAGTATAAGAAATTATATGGATAATCAAGTAAAAATAGCAAAAGAAACGGGTAAGGCAAAAACAATGTTTGGTAGAACTCGTAAAATGCTAGATATTAATTCATCTAACTTTATGGTTAGACAAAGAGTTGAAAGGGCTAGTCAAAATATGCCACTTCAAGGAAGTGCTGCTGATATTATAAAAATTGCTATGGTGAAAACATATAATGCCTTGAAAGAAAGTGGTTTAAAAGCGAAACTTATTATGCAAATTCATGACGAACTTATTATTGATTCACCAAAAGAAGAAGTTGAAAAAGTTAAAGTTCTATTAAAAGAACAAATGGAAAATGCTGCTAAATTAAATGTAAAACTAGAAGTTGATGTTCAATCAAGTTATAGATGGAGTGATGGACATTAATTTTTAGATGATTTAAATTTTAATATATGATTTTACTTGCAAAAAATTATTATTTTTAATAAAATAATAAATGGAGTGTATTATGGCTAAAAGATTAGATGTTGATGAAAATTATTTTAAAGGTGAAGTGGTTGAGGATCAACCAATTAGTTTCTTTTTAAATGAAGGAGAAAAAGTTTTATGGAAGAGTAGACCTAAAAAAGCCGCTTATGTTTTGGGGAAATCTCTTGCTTTAATGCCTATTGGTATTATTTGGGGACTTATTGATTTTGGTATATTATTTGCAATTTTTGTTACAGGAGATACGCCTCTTGAAATGTTGTTTTTTATTGTACCATTTTTCGCTCTTCATTTAACACCATTTTGGATTTGGCTTTTTAGTTTATTTAAATCTGCTAAAGAACAGAAAACTATAGAATATGTTATCACGGATTATAGAGTTTTATTATTTAAAGGTTGTCCAAAATTTGTTGACGTTTCAATAAATCTTTCTGATTTAACAGATGCAACTTTAAAAATTAATTTTATTGATAAAATTTTAAAAGTTGGAGACATTAAAGTTATAGGATTAGATGGAAAAGAAATAATGATTTCAGATATTCCTAATAGTGTATTTCTTCATTCAAAGATATTAGCACTTTGTAAGGGAACAGAGGAATTTGTAACTGAATTTTATGAAGATAGAATTGAGTGTGCACATTGTGACACTATGTATGATGCAAAAGAATCTCGTTGTCCAAGTTGTGGTTCAACAAGAAAAGAATAAAAATTTAGAAAATAGGATTAGATAATGTCTTTTCCTATTTTTTTATTATTATTTTATTCTATCAAGCATATACTTTTTTATGAAGAAAACGATTTATTTAACATTTTTTGCTAGTATTATGTGTGTCATAATACTATTTATTATCTTTAATTTTGTTATTTATCCAACAAAACATAAAAATTATGTGCTTGAATATAGTAAAAAGTATAATCTTGATAGGTCACTAATCTATGCAATTATAAAAACAGAGAGTAATTTTGATAAAAATGCTGTTTCTTTATCTAATGCAAAGGGACTTATGCAAATAATTCCTTCAACTGCAAAGTGGATAGCAGAAGAATTAGGTGAAAATTATAGTGAAGAGATGCTTTTTGATGTAGAAACAAATATAAAATTTGGTTGCTTTTATCTAAATTATTTGTTTGATAAGTTTAAAAATACTGATGTTGTAATTTGTGCATATAATGCAGGAGAAACTGCTGTTAGAAACTGGTTGGATAGTAATGGAAATATTGTTTTAGAGAAGGTAAGTTATAGTGAAACTAAAAATTATTATAAAAAAGTAAAAAGTTATCATAAAGTTTATAAAAATAAACAAATTTTCATATAATTACAATTATTAAGTAAAATTTTAAAAAAAATTTAAAAAAGTTATAAAAAACACTAGACAAATCAAAATTAATTGTATATAATAATGGGGTAATTTGTAATAGAATTACACTCCCTTTGCGAGGATGGCGGAATGGCAGACGCGATCGTTTAAGGGGCGGTTTCCTTTGTGGAGTGAGGGTTCGACCCCCTTTCCTCGCACCAAAAAGACTACTTATGGTAGTCTTTTTTTATTTTTATAAATACTAGGTATAGACAAAATTTTGTTTTTATGATAAAATTATTATTAATATTTAATATTAATAATTTACAAGGAATTTTTTTAATATGATTAGTAGAAAAGAAGCGGATAAAAGATTTAAATCAAATAATAATTCACAAAACAAGAAAAAAAAGGGTGGTTTTGGTAAAAAACTTGTTTCTGTTTTGGTTTCAATTGCTCTTGCTGGCTCAATTGGTCTTGCTTTTAATAATGAAATTGAGTATTTATTTGATGTTGCTGATTCTTATTCTGTGAGTGAAAACCTTGAAGATTATTTAATGCAATCTAAAACCGGTGCTTACTTAAAGTTGCCAGTTGATGAAAATCCTATTAATATAGTTCTTCAAAATATTTCAGATGAAGATAAAATTAAGGTAATTAGTGCTATAAACGATTTGGATAACATAAGCACTAACCTAGATTATACAATTTTAGATACAGATGATTTAAAAATTCAAAATAAAATATATATTACAGATGGTGAAACTCCAAATGATGCTTTAGGTTTAACTAATATCAATTATAATAATCTATCGGGAGAAATTAGTTATCCTATTTATATCAGTATTGATATGGATGCTTGTAAAGGTTTTACTTCTGATATAACAGGGGAAGATGCTGTAACAGCGGTTACAAAGCATGAATTAGGGCATTCTCTTGGTTTTAAGGACCTTTATGATAGATCTATGATAAATGAATCTATTATGTGGTATTCGATTTATACTGAAACATACACAAAAAGTGATGAAGAAAGAATTAGAGAATATTATGGTGGTGTTTCTGAAGATGCATCTGAAAGGTATGATTATTATTATGATGAAAACAATAATCTTTGTTCAGTAAAACCTAAAAATGATGCTTTAAAAAATGAAAATAGTTTCTTAAATGGTCAACAATCTAATTTTAGATTAATTCATAAGGACGCTTTTGCTGAGATTTATGAGCCAAAACACTTAATTATTACTAATGAAAAGGATCTTGATATTGGTAAAAAATCTCAAAAAGAAGATATTATTATTGAAAGAGAATTTTAAAACCTTAAATTATATTTAAGGTTTTTTTATGTAAACAAATACTTGTTTGACATCTTTAAACTACTGTGATACAATCTCTTTGTAAAAATTTAAAGAGGAATAAATTATATTATGAGTGATTTGGATTTTAAAAATATTTTAAGTGATTGTGACTGTGTAATGTTTGATTTTGATGGAACTTTAATGGATACTGATAAGTATCATATTGTAGCGCATAATAAGGTTATTTCTGAAGTTCTTGGCAAAGATTATTCATTTACTCACGAGCAGTTTGCTAAAATTATTGGAAAAAAAGATATAGAAATCTTTACTGATTATAAAAAACAGTTTAATGTTGATTATGACATTGATGAAATTGTAACAAAAAAGACAATTATTGCTAGAGATTTAATTTTAGATAAGTCTGCAAAGTTGTTTAATTATTTTGATGATGTTTTAAAAGTAAAAGGCGATAAGAAATTTTATATTGCTTCTAATCAAGATGAAAGGTTATTATTTCCAGTTTTAAAAGAAAAAGGGATTTATGATTATTTTGAAAAAGTATTTTGTTGTCCTAAAATGAATATAGAAAAGGAATATTTATATAACCATTTATCTGAGTTTATAGACCATAGTGAAAGTAGAAAATTAGCAGTTTTTGAAGATAGTAAGGCAGTTACTATTCACGCTAAAAAATTAGGTTTTATAACAATCGGTGTTGAATCTAATTTTAATAGAGGAAACCTTCAAAATTTAAGTGATTATCTTATTTCATATTAATAAAAAGAGGATGTATGCCAATGAAAAATGATAAAAATTATTTACAAGCAATTAATATGTTTATGCAAGTTATAATTGCCTTTTTTGACATATTTTTTTCGATTTATATTTATGATATGTCAAATGATATAAATTTTATATTCTATTATTTGATATTTCAGTGTGCTTCGGTAATGCTTTTTGAAATTATTATTATGAAAATACTATCCGATAAAAATTATTTAATAATTTATAGACTTGGTTTTTTGTTTATGCTTTTATCTATTGCTCTTATTTTTACAATATCAAGTTCTACACTATTTATGGTTTTTGTTGTTCAATTTGTATATGCTCTTGCAATCATTTGTTACTATTTGCCACATGAAGTGTCTATTATGAATAATAATAGTAAAAAATCCATTTCAACCTTTGTTGGAATACATCAAGTTTTAACACTTATTGCAGGTGTTATAAGTCCGTTTATTTCAGGATTTTTAATTGACTACGTTTCATATCCAGGATTATTTGCTTTTATAATAATTTTAGCACTTGTTTGCTTTGTTTTGTCGTTTAAAATAAATAAAGGAGTAGTTGAAGAACCAAAGATAAGACTAAGAGATTTTATAAAACAGGCTCACAAATTCAAACAAGTAACATATTCTTATATATCTCATGCAATTCATAAAGCATCTCAACTTAGCGTTGTTACATATCTGCTTCCAGTGTTGTTATTTATGAAATTTAATACTAATTTTTCGGTTGGTATTTATTCATCTATTGCAACAGCAATTTCTGGAGTTGTTTTAATTGTAATAACAAGATTTTATAAACCTAAAAATATTTATATTATAATTGCTACATTTTTAGCAGTTATAAGTTCAATTATTATATTATTTTGGTCATCAAAAACTCTATTTTTTATCTATTATTTTTCAACAATAATTGCTATAAAGGTAATTGCTAAATATGACGCAGAAATGGTGTATATGTCAACATCAAATACAGAAGTAGAACCTTATAAAAAAGAACATCACTGGATGTTTAATTTATATGACCAATGTTCAAAAATTCTAGCATACATAATTGCTTTAATTATATATAATTTCAGTAAAACAACCCTTTCGCTCAGCATTATAATTTTTGTTTTAACTATTCTTCAAATAGTTTCATCAATATTTATGATTAAATCAGACTTAGAATATGATAAAATTGTCGAAAATCAATAAATATATTTTAAATGCAAAAAATAAAGATATTAACTTATCTTTATTTTTTTATTTTATTGACATTATGAGCAAGAATTGTTTAAAATAAATATGGGTAATTATGTATGAATAGAATTTATTGTGCAATAGGAAAAATTGTTGAGGTGACTCAAAATATTGAATTTAATATAATTGAGATTATTGAAAGAAGTGATATTATTAAAGAATTTGGAAGACATAATAATAGACTTTCAATAGATGATTATAAGCAAGTTATTGGTGATGCTAGATATTTAAAAGATAAGATGGAAACAATGACTTTTGGTCAAATTATTTCAATTGTTTATGATTCTGAAAGTTTGAAATATGATGAGATTAACGAACTTAAAGCCCTTCTTGAAAAAAGAAACTATTTTACTCATGAATACTTTAAAGTAACAAGTTATAAGGGACAAGGTGAAGATTTTATAATAGAAGAATTTGAAGCAATAAAAGAATATCTAAAAAAACTTAGTAATATGCTGTCAAAACTTCTTATTATAAAGAATGGTCAAGATGAAAGGCTTAAATTTTTAAAATCTAAATCTGGAATTAATTAGGTTTTAGTTTTTATAGTTAAAAATGGGGTTGTAATGAAAGAGAAAATTATTAAATTAAAAAATGGTGGCATTTTAGTATATAGCAAATCAAAACTTAATAATTGTTCTGCTGTTGAAGCGGGTTTTTTTGCAGGTGCTTATAATGAAAATAAAATTGGCACTGCTCATTTATGTGAACATACCTTATTTAAAAAGACAAAAAATAGAGATAACTTACAAATTGAAAACGATAGAAATGAAATTGTATTTATAAACGCATCAACAAGTTTAGATTATTTAACAGTTAATTTTTTTAGGTCAAATAAGTTAATTAAAGAGTCAATGGAACTTGCAGAAGATGTTTTGATGAATTCTATAATTGATGATGAATATCTTGAAACAGAAAAAGGTGTAGTTGTTGAAGAACTTAATATGTGTCTTGATTCAGAATCAAGAGATGTTTATGTTCATAATCTTCGACAGTCTCAAACGAAAGCGAAATTTGCTTCGGATATTGTAGGCAGAACAAGTGAAGAGATTTCTAAAATTGAGTTTAAAGATTTACTACAATTTAAAAATGATTATTTTGTTGGAAACAACTTTGTTGTTTCAGTAACAACGCCACTTTCACTTTTTAAAGTAAGAAGATTGGTTAATAAGTATTTTGTAGAAAAAATTCCTTATAAAAAAGAATCAAAACAGCCAAAAAACTATTTTAAAGACCTTGTGATTGATAAAGAATCTTCACTTTCAATTGTGAATAATAATCAAGATAAAATAACAGTTTTACTATCATTTAAACTTGATTTAAACGAACTTGATTTAATAAAAGACTTAAATTATTCATTTCTTGCTAAATACTTTTCAGGAGCGCAAGGGGATTTATTTTTAAAACTTAGAAATAAGGGGCTTATTTATAGATTTTTCTCAGATTATTCTTGCTTTAGCAAAGATTCATTGTTTAATATTGTTTTTGAAACTTCAAAAGAAAAGATAAAAGACATTTTGGAAATTGTTAAAGAGGATATTTATAATATTGTCAATAATAGTGTTCCACAAAAGTATATTGATTCTTATAAGAAAAATTTTGACTATTTTAATGATGAGCGTATGCCTGTTAGAATGTCTTATACTTGCCATAAAAATCTAGTTGAATATCTTTATTTTGGAAAATTAATAAAAGTAAATAATAGGCAAAGAAAAAAATATAAAAATAATGTAACTATTGATAATATAAAGACTGCTGCAAATAAAATTTTTAATAAAAATACTAAAATGTTTGTAACTGTTTTAGGTAATATAACTGAAGAGTATGTTCCTAAGTTTGATTATTTTAAAGAGAACTTTTTAATATCGGAGGAAAACTTAAATGGATAAAAAAATTGTAAAACCAGTGAAAAAAGAAGTAACAAAAGAACTTAAAGATGAAAAAAAAGATAGTAGTGTAACAAAAACAAATAAGCAAACTACTAGTTCTCAAATTGTATCTAAGCCAGCAACTAAAACTACGACAGAGTCTACTCAAAAGAAAGTAGTAAATGAAACAACAAAGCCAGAGACTAAAAAAGTTGCTATAACAGAGCCTAAAACATCACAAAATGTTGTTTCAAAATCTGCTCAAAAACAGGTAAATAATAACGCTCCTAAAGTATCAGTTGCTTCTGTTCAAAAGCAGGCAACTAAGATAGTTGAAAAAAAAGAATTAAAAAATGAATCAAAACCTAAAACTGAAACTAAGACTGAATCATCAAAAATAAGTTCAGGCAAAAAAGCAACAAACGAAAAGAAGCAAGAAAAGAAAGCAGAACCAAAGAAAGAAATAAAGAAGGAAGATGCTTTTGAGTTATTTAATAAATTTAAAAATTTAGAACAACAATTAATTGATGCCTTAAAGGTAATTCCAAATGATGTATCGGAAGAAAAAAAGGCAAATCAAAAAGAAAATATCAAATCTTATATGGAAAAGGTTTCAAAGGCAAGGAAAATCTTTGATGAATATGAAGCAGTTTCTAAAAAAATAACTGAAATGGCAAATGAAAGTGAAAATGACCAAGATAGTATTGAAATATCTAAAAAGGTTGTAGATTCAAGAGAGGAAGGCGAAACAAAGATAAACGAGAAAGATTTACTTAAACAATATAAATCAGTTGAAAAACAAACAAAAGGTCTTGAAAAAGTTGAAATTGAAGCACTTGGTGATACAGTTGTTGTTAAAAAGAAGAAAAAAGGTGATAGTTCAGCCTCAAAAGAATTATAGAAATTAAATAGGTAAAATTAAAACCAACAGATAATAAAGTCTGTTGGTTTTTTTATGTAAAAAAAGATGTCATACTAAAATTATATTTAAAGAAAATAGAGTTATAATTAAAAGATAATATAAAAAAGTAGGGATTTATAAAATATAAAATTATTAAAACCAAAATTTTAAAAATTATAAATTAAGGTCAAAGTAAGTCAAATTTTAAGTTAATATAAAAACTTATAGTAGAGAAGGTTATTGAGTATATTGAAAAATAAAAAATTTATTTTTGAAACATCATTATTTTGAATTAATTATAAAAAATCAATTAGATTGTTACTTTAAATTAATTTTATTTAAACTGTGTTTTGTTCTTTCATTATTTTAAAAATAAGTAAAAGTGATTTTAGATAATAAAGCAAAAAATAAAACATGAACATCTAAATTAAATTATATATAATTTTTAATAAAAAAGTATAAATAAAAATAATAGATAATTGTAGGTAATAACTCTCTCTCTGGATAGAAAAATTTTTTTTAATAAGGTTAGGGAATAAAATAAAAATAATAAAAGTTATTGTGGAAAAGTTAATAACTTATTTTTTATCTATTCGCAAAAGACAAGTTTTGCGAATAGATAACCTAAAAATTGCTAACAAGTTGTTGAAAAACTAACAAAAACTAAAAAATTTAACATTTTTTATGGATTTTATCTTAGTTTTTACTATTTATTGATATTTTCTTATTATTTATATTAATAATTCATTATGTAAACTTAAATATTATTTTGTTTAAAAATTTACTTAATTAATTTTGACTAATAAATATCATTTGTGATATTATATTAATTGTATAAATTACACTATTTTAAATCATACTTTAGAGGTGTTTATGAATTATTTTTTGTTAGAAAGTTCAAATTTTAATACATTATCAATTATACAATACATTGTAGATGTTTTAATTATGATGATTATAATGTGTATGCTTGTTTATCTTACTTTTAGCATTGTAAAAAAGAATCAAATTAGTGATAAATTTGATAATAATGATTTAGAACAAAGAATTATTAAAGATAAGATTGATGTTAAAAATCAAATCGAAATGGTTCAAAATGGAATTGTAATGGTTGATCAAGAGACATTTATTATTCCAGCAAGAAGAAATGCATTAAACTTTATTTATGATGAATATTCGCCAAAAATTAAACATTTAAATAGTTTAAATTATGAAGAATATGATGTCTTTAATAATAGTTTTACTGTTAATGAAAATACTATTATTGATAATATTAATAATCAAAATTAAAATAAAAGACTATCAAAATAACTTTTGTGGTTATTTGATAGTCTTTTTTGTTTATATTTATTTTATCATTTTAAAAGAGTTTTTCTTAATTGTTATTAATATTAAAAGCAATTTTCTTATTTATTTGGATACATATTATTTAGTGTCATTATATTCCCTATTTTATTTAAATTGATATTAATATTTGACTGACTTTGACCTATAAATTTATTATATTGTTTAAATATTTTTTATAGTATGGTTAAATTAATTTGATTAACAAATTTTGTCATATCAATACTTGAATTTTTATATTTTATATTATATTCCCTCGTGTAGTATTCTTTTATGATTTCAAAATTTAATGTGTTTTTATTGTTTAGTTTTATAGAATATTCACTTGTAGAATGTTTTAACATTGATTTTGATTTGATTTGACTTATAGAAAGACTATTTTCTTTTAAATAATCTAGTAATGTTTTAATTGTGTTGTTTAAGTTATAGTCAGTTGTTAAGATTATATATCCATTTAAACAATTTATTATTTGATTTATATTTGATTCATTAAAAAGTTGATTTTCAATGGTTATTAAATAATTCGCAGTATTATAATTGAAAGGTTTTACTGTAAATCCATTTAAAATACTTTCAAGTTTAAAATTATTAATGTCGAGTTCTTTGTTTGATTTAGATATAAAAATATCATTTTCAAGTATTTCATCAGGTAAATTTGGTAACTTGCTTAGTTTGTTATTGATTAATTTATTGTATTTTTCTAGTTGAATTTCATATTCTTTTATTGTTTTTTCATCTTGTAATATTTCATTGTATAAAGAAGATAATTCTTGATTGGTTTTCTTTAATATAGCAAAATTATGACATTTTTTATTGCATTCAGATTTTAATTTTTCATATTTTAATTGCACGTCTTTCCTTGTATTTTCAAGGTTTACAAATGTATCAAGATTTATCTTAAAACCAATTTTGTTATAAGATTCTTTAAATGTATTAATATTTGATAATAGTTCATTAAATGCTATCATATTATCCCCTTAAATAACTAATATAGGTTATTTTAATAAATTTATTTTTTATTAACAAATATAGAATACAACACTTAAGATAAATTGTCAAATACTCAAAGTATTCGCAAAATTATTGACACTACTTTATTCATTATTTATAATATAACTATGAAAAATCAATCTTATTATAATGAACAAACAATTGTAAATACAAATAAATTAAGGAATGTTTTGATGGATTTTCCTGATTTTGCGTTAGATTTTTTTACTGGAATTGAAAACAATACTAGCACTCTTACAAGACTAAATTATGCATATGATTTAAGGATTTTTTTTAATTGGGCGCTTACTCAAACCAATTTATTTAGAGATAAAAATGAATTAATGGATTTAGAAGTAAAAGATTTGGAGAGATTTAGAACAACACATTTTGAAAGGTATATGAGTTATTTAACATCTTATTTAGATAGTGATGGCAATGTTGTTACTAATGGAGAGCGTGGAAAAGCACGAAAAATTGCGTCAGTTAGGTCTTTTTTTAAGTATTATTTTAGACATGAAATGATTTCTGTTGACCTTGCTAGCAAGATTCAAATGCCAAAAATACATGAAAAACCAATAATTCGACTTGAAGATAATGAAGTTGTTAAATTTTTAAATATGGTAAATTCAGGATATGGACTTGAAGGACATCAAAAAGGATTTCATAAACATACAAAAGTTAGAGATGTTGCTATAATGACTTTGCTTCTTGGAACAGGAATTCGTGTATCTGAGTGTGTTGGACTAAATGTAAATGATGTAGATTTTTCTTTAAATGCCATTAAAATTACAAGAAAAGGTGGAAATCAAGTAATATTATATTTCTCAGATGAAGTAAAAATAGCATTGTTTGACTGGATAGAACAAAGAAGTTTAAATGAAAATTTAAAAAATGAGTCTGCCCTATTTGTTTCACTACAAAATAAGCGAATTTCTACAAGAGCTGTTGAAAAACTTGTAAAAAAGTATGCAGAGATTGTTACACCACTTAAGCATATTACTCCTCATAAACTTAGAAGTACGTATGGAACTAAATTATATCATGCAACGCAAGATATATATGTTGTTGCAGATGTTTTAGGACATAAAGATGTTAATACAACTAAAAAACACTACGCTGCAATTTCAGATGATATTAGAAGAAATGCATCAAAGGCAGTTTCATTATATGATAATTAATATAAAAACCCCGTAAAAAATTATTTTACGGGGTTTTATTTTGTAATATAATGTAAAATATTTGAATAATATGATATATTATGTTAAACATAATACCTTATATAATCAGGTTTTATGTGTTATTATTAATATTAAATTTCTGTTAATTATAAATTTATTAAAATAATAGAATTATATATAAATTATATAATTTTTATGTAAATTGTCTAAAATAATTATGATATGTCGTTTATCAAATATTTATTATATTATTGTGTTGAATTTTTATTAAAAATATTTAAAATTGGCTTAGGATTAAGAATTTTGACATATTTTTAAAATAAAATTAATTTATATTTTTACAAAATCTATTATAATTGTTTAAAATATTAAATAAATCTACAAATTATTATATAAATAATATAATTATATAAAAATAACTTATAAATATATAAAATATTATATAATACCTTATATTATAAAGATATATGACAAGCATAATATATTGTAAAATTAATTAATGTTTTTATAAATTATCAAAATAAAAAGTTATATTATCAATATTGTAAAATTATGATAATATAACTTAATTTGTTATTAAAATATAATTATACCGCAGTTGCCTATTTGAATAATTGTTCATCATTTTTATAAAAATTTTTTATATTTATTCATAGAGCAAACACAAGGTTTTTTATTACATTGTTTACAGTAAAAATTTGGACATTTTTTGCCCCAATAATTTTCAAAAACATCTTGAAATTCAAAATTAAATTTTTGAAGTAATTTTTTTGAGTTTATTATTCCATATACTTCAATTGCTTCACATTCGATAAAATTACATTTGTTTTCTTTTGAAAAATTTATAATATATTCTAAAAATGCGCTACCGATTCCCTGCCCTTGAAATTTATCTTTAATTATTATAAAATCAATAAAGCACGATAATTCATTACTTTTTAAATTTTTTGTTTTATTAAAATTTGATTTAATTATTTCAAATTCATTTTTAGGTATTATTTTATTATTTATTTCTAAATGATATATTGCTACACCAATTAATTCATTTTCTTCTATTGATATTTTTATATAGTAATTTTCAATGTTGTTAAAAATTTCATCAGTGTCAGAACCTTCACCCCATTGACTTTGTTGAAGTGTGTTAATTTCATTGAAAAAATTTTCCTCGTAATTTATAATTTTCATATTATCTCCAGATTAGTTAAAATTTAAAATTAACATTAGATTAATTTATTATAAATAAAAAAGCAACCATTTAAATTAAGGTTGCTTTATTTTTGTTGTTATAATTATAATTTATTAAAAATTTGTTTAAAAATATTTTATTTAATTTAAAGTTTTTTATATTTCAAAATTAAAATCTTTGAAATGATATAATTCAACAATTTTAGTTAAAACATCATTTGGAGATACTTTATAAATTTCTCCAGTTGCTCTATCTTTGATTTCCACTATATTATTTTCAAGACTCTTTGGTGAAACAACGATTCTAAATGGAATACCAATTAAGTCGGCATCAGAAAATTTATTACCAGCAGATACATTTCTATCATCAAATAAAGTTTCAAAACCAAAGTCCTCAAGTGAATTGTATAATTCATATGCAATTTTATTTACATTTTCATCATCAAGACGAAGAGCACAAATATGAACCTTAAATGGTGCAATTTCTTTTGGCATAATAATACCATAATCATCGTGATTATCTTCAATTACACAGGCAAGGTTTCTTCCTACACCTATTCCGTAACAACCCATAATTGGGTTAAATTCAGTTCCTTCTTGAGATTTTACACGCATATCCATTGATTTTGTATATTTTGTGCCAAGTTGGAAAATATTTCCAATTTCAATGCCATGAACAATTTTTAATTTATTTGTTTTACAAACTGAGCAAGTATCGCCTTCTTGAACTTTTGCTAAATCATAATATTCAACATTTGGTAAATCTCTTGATGTGCAAATATTTTTTAAATGATATTTTGGCTTATTCGCACCACCTATCATATTGATGGTATCTTTTAAACTTTCGTCATATACAACAATAATATCGTTTGATGTATCAAGATTAATTGGACCAATTGTTCCAGCACAAAGTCTATCATCATTTTCAGCAGAAAATGGTGCAATATCCTTTTTTGTAACCTTTTTAAGTTTTGCTTCGTTAATTTCTCTATCACCACGAACAAAAGCAAGAACAATGGTGTTTTCACCCTTTACAGCATATGCAACTGCTTTAATGGTGTGCTTGATATCGCAGTTAATTTTTGAGCAAACCTCTTCAATTGTCTTTGCTTCATCTGTGAAAATTTCTTCAATTTCTCCGTTTGGTGTTTCGTTTACAATTTTATCAAAAATGCTTTCTGCAACTTCTTGATTTGATTTATAACCACAATCGCAAATAATAATTTCATCTTCACCAAGGTCGTTTATACTCATAAATTCGTGTGCTACACTTCCACCCATCATACCGGTATCAGATTTAACAGAAATGTAATTTTTTAAACCAATTTTCTTATAAATATTCATATAAGCATCGTGAACTTTTGTGTAATATTTGTTTAAATCATCCATATTTTCATGGAAAGAATATGCATCTTTCATTGTAAATTCACGAACACGGATAAGCCCACCTCTTGATCTTGGTTCATCTCTAAATTTTGTTTGGATTTGATATATCATAAAAGGAAGTTGAGTATAAGATGAAATCCAGTTTTTAGCAAGATGAACACTTGCCTCTTCGTGAGTCATACCAAGAAGCATTTTATGTCCACTTCTATCTTCAAAACGAACCATCTCATTGCCAATACTTGTATATCTTCCAGATAAATCCCACATTTCTCTAGGCATAACTACTGGGAATTTTACTTCTTGACCGTCAATGCTGTTCATTTCTTTTCTAATGATATTTTCAATTTTTAAACACGCTCTTTGACCAAGTGTAGTAAGTGTATAAATACCATTTGCAACTTGTTTCATATATCCAGCTCTAATCATAAGTTGATGACTTTTCATTTTTGCATCTGCTGGAATTTCTTTTGTTCTAAGAGAACAAAGTTTACTAAGTAACATAATTTTCTCCTTATACTATAAGAGAATTATTGTTATAAAATTACAATACTTCAGTTATATTATTATAAATATTATTAAATTAATCTAAGATGGCCTTAATTCTTCTAATACCTGAAGAAGAACTTTCTTCTTTTTGTATTTTAAAGTGATGAAGGTCTCCTGTGTTTTTAGCATGTGGACCACCACAAATTTGTTTATCTACATCGCCAATTGTATAAATTTTAACTTTTTCACCATATTTTGAATCGAATATACCATGAGCACCTGAAGCCTTTGCCTCTTCAAGAGAAAGTTCTTCGCAAGTTACATCAATTTTTCTTTCAATAACACCATTTACAAAGTTTTCTAGTTCTTTGATTTCTTCTGGAGTCATTTTGTGGTCTAAGTTAAAGTCAAATCTAAGTCTTTCAGGAGTAATGTTTGAACCTCTTTGTTCTACTTGATTGCCAAACATTTTCTTTAAGCCTGCAAGCATAATGTGTGTTGCTGTATGGAGTTTTGCATTTTCATAAGATGAATCAGCGAGTCCACCCTTAAATGCTCCAGCAGAGGCTGTTCTACTCTTTTCTTGGTGTGCTTTAAATGCTTCTTCATAGCCTGCTTTGTCAACTTCATATCCACGCTCTTTTGCTATTTCTTCAGTAAGTTCCATTGGGAAACCGAAGGTGTCAAAAAGTCTAAATGCTGCCTTACCGCTGATAATGTTTTCAACAATTTCGCCTTCTTTTGCAAATTGTTTATGTCTTTCGATTCCTGCAATGACTTTTTCAAATTCTTTATAACCAAGGTCAATAGCCTTTGTGAATTTTTCAACTTCTATATTGAGTTCTTTCTTGATTAAATCTCTATTTTTAACTAAAATATCGTATTCATCTGAGTAGTAATCAATATAAAGGTCAACAACATCTGAAAAATACTTTGTATTTAAAGCAATTTTTCTTGCATGATTAACTGAACGACGAATAAATCTTCTAAGGATATAACCTTGACCAATGTTAGATGGTTTAATACCTTTTTCGTCTCCTAAAATAAAGATAGAACTTCTTAAGTGGTCTGCTAAGATTCTATAAGATCTAACAGTTTCATCGCTGTTTTTAATTTCTGCTTTTTCGTTCATAAGGTCAATAGCAAGTTTAAATACGCCAACGTCATAACTAGATTTTGCACCATTAAGCACACAAATAGTTCTCTCAACGCCCATACCTGTATCAATGTTAGGGTTTTCTAAGAGTTTTGCTTTTTCGCCTGCATTGTCAACTCTATATTGCATAAATACATCGTTCCAAATTTCGTTGTATTTTCCGCAGTTACAACCTGGTCTACAATTTTCTGAACATTTTTCTTTGCCTGAATCATAGAACATTTCAGTATCAGGACCACAAGGTCCTACACCACTGCCAAGACCCCACCAGTTGTCTTTCTTAGGGTTATAGTAAATATGGTCTTCTGCAATTCCACATTCTTTCCAAGTGTTTGTTGCAACTTCATCTCTAGGTGCTGTTTCGTCTCCTTCAAAAACAGTAACGGATAACTTTTCAGTAGGAATTCCTAAGTATTCTTTACTTGTTAAAAATTCATAAGAAAGTTTAATCATTTCATCTTTCGGGCATGAACCTAAGAACCAGTTTCCAAGCATTTCGAAAAATGTGTTATGGTTATAGTCACCTACGTCGTCAATGTCACCAGTTCTTATGCATCTTTGAACGTCAAAAAGTTTATTTCCTGCTGGGTGTTTTTCTCCTAAAAGATAAGGAACAAGTGGGTGCATACCTGCAGTTGTAAATAAAACAGTAGGGTCATTTTCAGGAATAACCGAACTATTAGAAATTTGTGTAAATCCGTGTTTTGTGAAAAAATCTCTCCACAATTTTTTAAGTTGTTTATCTGTAATCATAATAATCCTCTTTTTTTTCATAAAAATACACGATAAGTATATATCATATATAAAAAAAAATCAATTATTTATTAAATTTTTAATTAACAAGTTAAATAAATAGGAATAAATATAATAAAAAAATTAAAATATTTTTAAAAACTTATAAAAAATTCTTTACAAATAGAAAATATTGAGTATAATAGTTTGTGTTAGTTAAATATGCTGATGTGGCGAAATAGGCAGACGCAAGGGACTTAAAATCCCTCGGGGTGAAAACTCCGTGCCGGTTCAAGTCCGGCCATCAGCACCAAGAAGCACTCGAAAGAGTGTTTTTTTTGTGCGAAAATAAAAAGGTAAAAAGAACCGGCACAATTTGTTCATAGTTCACAAATTCCCGTGCCTAGTGACGCTCGATGCAAAGCACTCGCTATTCCGTCGCAAAGACTTTGCTCCTTACAAGTCCGGCCATCAGCACCAAGAAGCACTCGAA
>JAFTMY010000053.1 GCA_017452165.1 Clostridia bacterium
AATTATATATTTCATTAAAATATCTAATAATATTTGTAAGTTCGTTTATGCAAAGTAAAAATATTATAATACCCCCTGCAATGCTTACAAATGAACTAAAATCTTTATTATAATTTTTTAGACAAGATGAAATAAATACTGAAATTATAGCAATTATTGCGATTTTTACTATCATTTTTCACCAAAATAATGTTAATTTGCATTTTTTAATATAATTCAAATAATCCCTTTATTGTATCAAATAAATTACTAACCATTGTAAGAACTATAATTAAAATTATGACAAGTCCTGCAAGACCAGTAAGTGTAGATAAATCATTTCTTCCCTGATGCTGAAAAATTTGACAAATAACAGTTGTCAAAATCCCAATTGCTCCAATTTTAAATAAAATAGATACTTCCATTATTACCAAATTATAATTGAAATAACACAGCCTATCGCCAATGCAATTTTCAGTGTTAATTCTCCCTTCGTTTTTATATAATTAGAATACTCTTCTAACTTTCTATCTAAATATGTAATAAAACTATTATTTTTATTTTCTTCATAGTAGTATTCATTAGTTCCTAGCGCCTTCAAATAATTATAGATAATAATATTATCATCACTTGTTAAACCAATTTTTTCTATATTTTCCCTTGAAATATCATAAATTTCGCCATTTTTTATAAAAATTTCGCTATAATTTGCGTTTTTTTCATCATTATTAATTTTAAATTCATCAATTATATTAATTATATTTATTTTAAATAAATTTATATTTGCCTTTAAATAATTTGTAAACCTTTTTAAATAATTAAAAAATTTATATTGTTTAATAATCCTATTTTTGTAATTTTGTCCAAGATAAAAACTAGTCAACATTATTAACATAACGAGTATTATTTTCATTTTAAATACGGAACATAAAGCGCTCTAAAATTCTCATCAAAAACACCCTCAATTGTTCCAACTCCATTTCTTCCCGATAATACGATAATCCTATCAAAATATTTCAAATTAAGCATAACATCAAAATACTTTTTAGATTTTACATCACTGATACTTTCTGCATGTGTTGTTGCAATTACTTTTACACCTGACCTAATAGTTTGCTTTATTGATTCAATATCACTTTCACTTGATATCTCATCTGTTATAATTACCGACGGCGACATGGTTTTTATAGTATCATAAAAAGCATAAGATTTTTCACAACCCGATATTATATCTGTAGTCTTACCAACATTTATATCACTTAAATAGCCACCTGCAATTTCAAATCTCTCATCAATAATAAGTATGTTATTTATGCCTTTATAATTTGACAGTTGATATGCTATATCTCTTATAAAAGTCGTTTTGCCTTGTGCAGGAGGAGATAAAATTAAAGTATTTTTTATGCATTTATTAAAACAAATAAAATCGATTATTGATTTTGAACAATTTATAACTTGATGAGCTATTCTAACATTAAGTGATGTAATATTTTTAATGGTTAAAATCTTACCGTTATTATAAACAACTGTTCCACAAATGCCAATTCTTATACCATTTTCACCTTGAATATAACAATGCTTTATTTCATCATTATAAGCGTAGATTGACTGCTTAGTTGCAACCGTCATAATATAGTTTATCAGTTCATTATTTGATATTATTGGCTTACTGTTATAGTTGTTTTTTTCAGATAATACTTCATAATTTCCACGATAATTAACTATTATTGGTTTATTTAGTCTAATTCTTATCTCATAAATGTAATCTATAATATAATTATTTACTATATAATCAAATAACCACTTTGGAAATAGTTTCTGCATTTATGTTCACTCTCCTTGCTAAATACTATTATTACAAAGTAGTTTATATGAAAAAAACGCAAAAAAAAATATGCCAAATTTTGGCATATTTTTGTTTTTATATTAAACTCTTGACATATATGTTCCAGTTCTTGTATCAACTCTGATTGTATCTCCGTTATCAACGAAAAGTGGAACTTGTAAAATTAAACCTGTTTCAAGTTTAGCTGGTTTGTTACCTGCTTTAGATGTATCACCTTGAACACCTGGTTCACATTCAATAATTTTAAGTTCAACAAAGTTTGGTGGTTCTACACTAAATGCTTCACCCTTATAGAATTGAATTGTTACGTCCATATTTTCAACAATATATAATAAAACATCTTCAACTTGTGCTTTATTAAGTGGTAATTGTTCGTATGTTTCATTATCCATAAAGTAGTATAAATCACCATCAGCATATAAGTATTGCATTTGTTTTCTTTCAATTTGAACTTTTTCAAATTTTGTTACTGGGTTAAATGTAAGTTCAATTACTTGTCCAGTAATAACATTTTTTAATTTAGTTCTAACAAACGCAGCACCCTTACCAGGTTTAACGTGCATAAAGTCAACAACTGTGTAAACTTTTCCTTCATATTCAAATGTAACGCCTTTTCTTAATTCTCCTGCTGTAATCATAAATCCTCCAATTATTTACATAATTTTACTTATGTTATTATATCATACACTAATATAAAAATCAATCATTTTATTTTAACAAGTTATTATATTATAATATTTTTTACAAATTTTTTAAAAAATTATTACAATCTAATTAGACTCATATAAAAATACTTTTGGCTTTAAAATGTTTTCTTCTATAAAGTAAAGTCCAATAATTTTTTCTTCATAGTATATGAAAAAATCTTCGCCTAAAGGAAATAAACCAATTCCAGAAATATCTAATTTAACACCATTAATAAGTTTAAAAGCAATGTCTTTATTTACTATAATTTTTTTTGTTTCATTAAACACATCTTCAATTGAAAGAATTTTTCCTGTATTTTCTAACTCTTCTAATGTTATTGAATTTTGAGTATTAAACAAACCGCTCTTTGTTCTAATTATAACGGGTGTAATTGCAACTGTTCCAAGCCTTTTTGCAATATCATAAAATAGTGTTCTAATATATGTTCCTGCTGAACAGTGAACTTTAAATAAAAACTGATTTTTTTCGCATTTTTGTAATAATTTTATTGAATAAATACTAATTTTTCGTGATTTTATCTCAAAATCTGCATTTTCTCTCGCTAAATCACAAGCCCTTTTTCCGTTAATTTTAATCGCTGAATACTTAGGGGGAATTTGGTCAATTTCTCCAACAAACTCATTTAAAACTTCATTTATCATTTCAGTTTCAATAATTTTAGAATCTGTTTTAATAATCTCTCCAAAACTATCTTGTGAATCTGTTTCATAACCAAATTGAACAAGTGCAACATATTCTTTATCTTTTTTCAAAAAATAATCAAAGAACTTTGTTGCCTTGCCAATTGAAATTGGTAAAACTCCAGAAGCCGCTGGGTCTAGAGTTCCAAGATGTCCTACTTTTTTAGTTTTAAGGATTTTTTTTACCTTAATTACAACATCTGATGAACTGCACCCTGTCGGCTTTATTATATTTACAAATCCTGTTAATTTTGTCATTTTTTCCACCCAAGAGTTTCAAAAGTGCTATCAAGAAGTCTTTGTTTTACTTCTTCAAACTCTCCAAAAATTTTACAACCACTTGCATTTAAGTGTCCTCCACCACCAAATGTCATTGCGACATTTCTAGCAGAAACATCACCCTTAGATCTAAATGATACTCTAAAATAACCCTTATCATCTTCTGATGCAAGAATCGCAAATTGAACACAGTCTAGTTGCATTGGAATATCTGGAAAAATATTTACATCATCAATAGTTGTTCCCGTTTCAAGAAAGTCGCTATGACGAAGCATTATAATTCCTAGTTTATTCTCTGAGTAAAATTCAATTCTACTATATGCTCTCTTTAAAAGTGTAAACAAATTCATTTCCATAGAATTAAAAAGAGGTGTAGTAATTTCTTCCATTGTAAATTTACCCATTTTTAATAGTTTTCCCATCACGTTAAAAGTATTACTTGTTGTTGAGTGAGAAAATTTACCTGTATCAGTAGCAATACCTGAAATAAGGCATTTACAAATATAAGGAGTAAATTTAATTTTTAATGTTTTAAGTATGTCATACATAATCTCGCAAGTTGATGAAGATGGTCTAACATAGTTAATCTTACAATACATACCATTAGAAAGTGTATGGTGATCTATTGCAAGTGTAGTTTTTACACCTTTTCTAAAAGTAAACTTATATCTACCAAGTCTTCCTTCTGTTGCACTATCTAAACAAACTGCAAGGTCATATTTTTCTGTGCTAGTTTTTTTATTATAAAAACTAAGGTCGCCATAAATCTTAAAGTTATTTGAAAAATTTGAATTAACATAAACATCTACCTGTTTGCCAAGTTGAAGAAGTGCCTCTCTAAGTGCAAGAGATGAGCCAATCGCATCACAATCTGTGTTAATATGAGTATAAATTGCAATAGAGTTGCTATTTTGCAATGTTTCAACAACTTTACTCTTCATCGTTTTTATCTTTATCGGTTTCGCTATCATTATTCTTTTCCTCAATTGTTTCAAAAAGTTTTAAAACTCTTTCAGTTTTTTCTTCAAAATCGTCCACAATAAATAATAAATCTGGAACAACTCTAAGTCTAATAGAATGTGCAAGTTCATATCTAAGTGTCTTTTTATTTTCATTAAGTTTAGCAACAACTCTATTCTTCTTTTCATCATTACCAAAAACACTTACATAAATTTTTGAAAGAGAAAGGTCAGCAAAAGTTTCAACTTTCATAATAGAAATGAGTGATGAAGAAATTATTTCATCATCAAAATTAGAAATTGCTTTTGCTAAACTTTTTTGTATTTCAGAATCAACTCTGTTCATTCTTAAACCTTTCATAATCTAATCTCCTTAAACTCAAAAGAGCATTTTTTAAATGCTCTTTTTGTTATTTTAGTTAATTCTTTCAAGTCTATAAGTTTCAAAAGTATCACCAATATCGAAGCCTGTGAATCCTGCAAATGTTACACCACATTCAAATCCTGCATCAACTTCTTTTGCCTCGTTCTTTTCTCTTTGAATTGTTCCAATTTCACCTTCAAAGATAACCTTTTCTCCTCTATAAACTCTAACTTTATTATCTCTAGCAATCTTACCATCAAGAACATAAGTTCCAGCAATAAGACCAACTTTGCTAGCCTTAAATGTTGCTCTAATTTCACCGTGTCCTGTTACAACTTCTTTATACTTAGGAGTAACCATCTTACTGATTTTATCTTCAACATATCCTAAAATTTCATAAATAATCTTAGAATTTTTAATTTCAACTTTATACTTTTCAGCAAGAATTTTTGATTTAAAGTCAGCAGTTGTATTAAATGCAACAATGAGAGCATTTGTTGGTTGAGCAAGGCTTACGTCGTTTTCATTAACAGCACCTACACCACCACCAATAACTCTAACTTTTACTTCTTCATTTTTAACTTCTAAAAGTGCAGCCTTTAATGCTTCAAATGAACCTTGCTTATCAGTCTTAATAACAACGTTATAATCTTTAAAGTTGCTATCAGCAATTCTGTCCATCATATCATCAATTGAAAGGTCAGCCTTTTTAATCTTATTAATCTTTTCAATGTTTTGTCTTTCGTTAGCAACTTGCTTACTCATCTTTTCATCTACAACGAAAAGTTCGTCACCAGCATTTGGAACGCCACTAAGACCACTAATTTGAACAGCCATAGATGGTCCAATAGACTTAATACGTTCACGCTTATCGTTCATCATTGTTCTAATTTTACCTGTGCAAGTTCCAACAACAACATAATCTCCAACATTGAGTGTTCCGTTTTGAACTAATACAGTAGCAACAGCACCCATACCCTTATCAACATTTGCTTCAATGATAGAACCTTGTGCTTTTCTATTAGGATTTGCTTTTAAGTTTTGATATTCAGCAACAAATAAAACCATTTCAAGGAGTTTATCAATATGAAGACCTTGTTTAGCAGAAATAGGAACCATAATTGCATCACCACCCCATTCTTCTGGAAGAACATCATGTTGAGCAAGTTGGTTTTTAACATTATCAATATTAGCACCTGGTCTATCAATCTTATTGATTGCAACAATCATAGGAACATTTGCTTGCTTAATTTGCTTAATACTCTCTATAGTTTGAGGCATAACACCATCATCAGCAGCAACTACTAAGATTGCAATATCTGTGAGTTTTGCACCTCTTTCACGCATTGCACTAAATGCTTCGTGTCCAGGTGTATCAATAAATGTAATATCTTCATTATTAATGTTAATAGTATAAGCACCGATACTTTGAGTAATACCACCGGCTTCACCACTAACAACGTTTGTTTTTCTAATTCTATCAAGAAGAGAAGTTTTACCATGGTCAACGTGTCCCATTACGCAGACAACTGCTGGTCTTTTAACAAGGTCTTTTTCTTCATCAACAACACCTGAGTAACTTTCAGCAAGTTTTTCTTCAAATGTCTTTTCAACTTTTCTCTCTAAAGTAATTTCAAACTCTGAAGCAACAAGTTCCGCTGTTTCAAAATCAATATTACTATTAATATTAACCATCATACCTAAAAGCATAAACTTTTTCATAAGTTCAGGAACTGACTTACCAATAGTTTCTGCTAAAATTTTAACAGTTAAGTTATCAGTTGTAATAACAGCATGGTCAATCTTTTGAACAACTTTTACAGGAGCAACTTCTTTTGCTTTCTTATTATGCTTTTTAATGGTTACTTGTTCTCTTTGTTCGCTTTCATCTATACCATTTTCACTAGCATAATCACGCATTAAGAGAGCCTTTTTGCTCATTGTTGACTTTCTTTCTTCGCCAGTTTTTTCATACTTTTTCTTTTGAGGAGTTCCTCTAGAATTTTTGTTAATTAATGTGCTAGCACTGATACTTTCAGTAGGTTTAGCAAGTCTTGGAACATAACCTGTTCCACCTTGATTTTGACCAAATGGCTTTCTTTGGAAATTAGAGTTTCCACCATTTTGTTGTCTATTTCCTTGACCATTTCTATTATATTGACCTTGGTTATTATTTCCATAACCACCTTGTCTTCTTTCTCCATTATTATCAAAACGACGCTCACCTGTTGGAGTGAATCTACCTCCCCCTTGACCATTTCTGTTTTGATAATTATTGTTATAACCACCACGATTATTATCATTTCTTTGACCAAAGTTTCTATTTTGACCATTTTGACCATTTTGACCATTATAATTTTGGCGTTGGTTATTATTATTTCTATTATAATTATTTCTTTCTTGACGATTATCTTGTCCCTTAAAGTTTTGATTTTGAGAAGATTGTTTCTCACTTGTAACTTTAGGAGTAGATGTTTCTTTTACTACTTTTGTTTCCTTAACTACTGGAGTTTCAACCTTTACAGTAGAAGTTTGAGCAGGTTTTTGAGCATCAGAAACAACAGGCTCTGGAGTTGCCACTGGTTTTTGTTCCACTGCTTTCGCCTTTTGAGCCTCATAATTTTTCTTAATATCTGTAATTTTATCAGATAATGAATTTACTCTTTCTTTGAAAGATTTTATTTTCGAAGCAAAATTAGTTATACTTTTATTTTTAAGTAAACTTTGCACTTCTTTAATATTTGAAAAATCTGTGTTTTTATTATTTTCTGTTTTATTCAAGGTTGCCTCCATTACTAACATTGTTAGTAAAATTCTTTTTTATAGCGTCTGCTAAATTTTTATCAGTAATTGCAAAAACTTTAATAGCATTTTTTTGCAATACATCAAATATGTCATTATCAGTTAAATTTATTATAAATAAATCTTTATCTAAAATAAATTTTTCTAATTTATTTTTACTATTTTCTGCCAAATTATTTGACTTAAAAATAATATAAACTTGTTTTGATTTTAAAATATCATCAACACCATATACTATGTTTCTTGATTTTATTGCAAAACTAATATATGTTTTTATTTTATTTGAAACCAAATTTTTGTATTAACTCCTCATAAAATTCTTGCGGAATAGCAGTTTTAAAAGTCCTATTTAAGGATTTATTTTTTAAACACTTATTTAAGCAATCTTGTGATTTACATAAATAAGCACCTCTGCCATCTAATTTTTTATCATCTTCAATAAAAATTTCGCCTTGTTTATTATATACTACTTTTAAAAATTGTGATTTATTGCCTTTATTTCTGCAAGCAATACAAGTTCTTTCAGGTTCCATTTTTCTCTCCTATTAGTCAAGATTAATATCTTCTGTTCCGCTGAAAATTCCACCAATGTCATCAATATCAGTTAAATTAATCATTGAATTTGATTCTTCTGCTGCTTTGCTTTCGCTCTTAACATCAATCTTCCAACCAGTAAGTTTAGCAGCAAGTCTAACATTTGACCACCCTTACCAATAGCAAGAGAAAGTTTATCATCTGATACAATTGCTCTAGCAGATTTTGTAATTTCATCAATTTCAACAGAGATAACTTTTGCAGGAGAAAGTGCTCTTTGGATATATTCAAATGGATCATCTGACCAAACAATAATATCAATTTTTTCTCCACCAAGTTCAAACACAATAGAGTTTACTCTGACACCTTTAGAACCAACGCAAGCACCAAGAGCATCTACATTAGGATCTTTTGAATTAATTGCAATTTTTGTTCTATAACCTACTTCACGAACAATGTTTACAATTTCAACAACACCTTGTCCGATTTCAGGAATTTCCATTTCAAACAATTTTTTAACAAAGTAAGGAGATGATCTAGAAACAATTGCTTGAACACCATAGTGTGTTTCTCTTAATTTTTTAACATAAACTTTAATTCTATCATTGATGTTATATTTTTCAGTTGCAATTTGGTCATACTCACTCATAACACCTTCAATGTTTGTTCCAGGGAACTCAACATAAATTGTTCCAGCATCAATTCTTTTAACAATACCAGTAATAAGTGTATCAACTTTATTGCTAAATTCACCATAAGCAGAATTCTTTTCTTGCTCTCTTAATTTTTGTTTAATAACTTGTTTAGCAATACCAGCAGCAATTCTTTGGAATTCCTTTGGATAAATATCTTCTTTAATTTTATCACCAAGTTTTGCAGTTCTTTTAATAAGTTTAGCATCAGCAAGTGCAATTTCGCTATTTGGGTCAGTAACTTCTGCAACTATTGTTTGATAAGCATAAATTTCAATTTGTGATCTTTCTGGTTTAAAGATAACTTCAACTGGCTTGCTTTTTTCAGAATTTCTTTTATATGCTGATGTAAGAGCAGTTTGAAGAGCCTCTCTAAAATATTCTTTACTTATTCCTTTTTCTTGTTCTAAAGCATCTAATGCTAAGAAAAAATCCTTGTTTACCATTATTTTTCTCCTAAAAATCTATATATTTTGTAGCCTTTGATATTAATTTTCTGTCCAAAATTATTTCGTCATCATCAACACTGAGTTTTACCTCATCAGATGAAAATTCAACTAGTGTTCCAACAAAAATCTTCTTTTTATTAATAGCCTGAAATAATCTTACTTCTAAAAGTTCACCTAAGTTTCTATTATAATCTTTATCTGAAACAATTGGTCTATCAATTCCTGAACTAGAAACATTTAATGTATAAGGTTTATCGTTTGTTGGATTAAGTTCATCAAGTGGTGCATCAATAGCAAGATGGACTTTTTCACAGTCCTCAATTGCAACACCACCCTTTTTGTCTATAAAAATTGTTAAGTTATCTCCATTATATTTTTTAGCAAATTCAACTTCAACAATTTCATAACCAAGATCTTCAACAATTGGTGTTAAAAATTTTTCAACATTTTCTGAAACTTTTGACATAATTCTCCTTTTTTCTTGCAAAATTTTGAGGAGTGGCTTTAACCACTCCTCAAAACTCAAGCTATCATATACAATTATTATAATATATTTTTTCACTAATTGCAAGTCCTAAAACACATATTTTAGTAAAAAAATAGTATTTTTTAAGTTATTTTTACATTTTTAAACATTTTTTATTCGATATTTTCTGCTATTTTTATAAAAATTTCAGCAGTTGCCATGGCATCATATATAGCACTATGAGCATTTTCTAATAAAACACCAAGAGAACTTGCAATAGTTCCAAGTTTATAATTTTTTACACCACTTACATATTTCTGAGCAAGTTTAAATACATCTTCTGTTTCATTGTCAAAATTCCATCTACATTTTTTCGCTTGTCCAAATAAAAACACATTATCAAAGTTAATATTATTATAACCAATTATAACTGCATCTCTAGTAAACTTATAAAAGTCTTGCAATACTTGATAATCCATAAGAGCATCAGCAACATCTTCATCGTAAATACCCGTTGTTTCACTTGCTTTTGGGTCAATTTTTTTACCATCAGGATTTACATAACTTCTAAATTTTTCAGTAATTTTACCATTGACAATTTTAACTGCACCTATTTCAACCATTCTATCGCCTCTTTCAAAATGAAGTCCTGTGGTTTCTAAGTCATAGCAAACAAACGTTTTATCTTTTAAATATTTTGGAATAACTCTTTCATCTAAAAAATTCATAAGCGAATTTTGCTCATACATAACAACTGGCTCAGGTTCAACAAACTCATAAAATGGTTTTTCTTTTCTGTAAATAATATATTCTTTTGTATCTTCAGGAATTTTACAGTAAGAAATATCGTGAACTTTAAATGTTAAATCACCTGAAAACTTATCATTTTCAACCTTTCCGTGAACAGCAATTATATCTCCTTCATTTAAACCTTCAAGTTTGGTTTGGTTTTCCTTATTTGACATAAAAACACAACCAATTTGCCCCGTTATATCTTCTAGTGCCCACTTATAAAGTTTTCTTTCATACTTTGGTTCATTTAACTCTTCACTTTCTTTTTCAATCTCTTCTTTTAAACATTCAACCTGTTCTTTTATTTCTTCACTTTCGTCATTTGTGTTTTCATCAGTTTCATTATTTTCATTTTCTTCTGTCTCTTTCACCTTAGGTTTTCTCTTTATAACAATTATCTTTTTAGCCTTAACCTTTCCACATATTGTTACATTTTCTTCTGGAGAATTTTTATCAACAATATAACTTGCAGTTCCAGTTATCTCATCATTAACAAGGACTTGCAAATCATATATATCAATTTTTCTAAATTGACTTGCATCTACTTCCTCTTCCTTATAAGAATTAATAAGTTCTTTTTTCTCATCAATCTTATATACTACTTCTTTTTTATAACTTACCACAAATGTGTAATCTTCATAAAGAGACTTTAATTTAGATTCAATAATGTTATTAATTCTCTTATTTTCTGCATACTCAAAAGATAAAACATCAATAAAAAGTTCAATATTAAAAGTCATCTCATCTCTCTTTACACTTTCTATACTATGAGAAATAGACGCATACTCATTTTCCATAATATTTTTTACATCAGATAAAATCCTTTCTTCACTTATAAAGTTTTTAACAAAAACTATCTTATAAGTAAAACTACTAGGAACTAACTCTAAAATTCGATTTTCAACCTTATCTTTTATATTTTTTTCTAATATAATTCCATCTTTGTAAAAAATTTCAACAATACAAAAATCTGCCGCTTCATCTAAAGTAGCAGATTTTAACATAAATTTATATTCATTATTTGTAATATTATTAATCTCTTCAATAAGTGGTTCTACTTTTTCCATAAAAGCATTATACCAAATTTATTTTACAAAAGCAATATAATTGGACACGCTATAAAGTGATTAATATCTAAAAATACTACGAGTGCTAAAAGAGCAAATAATCCAATAGTATGAATCCAGCCTTCGATATGTCTTGGAACTGGTTTTTTGAAAATCATTTCAATTAATACAAACACTGACCTTGCACCATCAAGAGACGGAACTGGAAGCACATTAAAGAGTGCTAAGTTTGCAGAAAGAAGTGGAATCATTAATAAAAATGGTCCAATTCCCATCTTACTAATTTCAGCCATTTGTGAAATTGCTGTAATTGTTCCACCTGCTTCAGATACAGCAATCGCACCTGTAAATAAGCCTACAAGTGAAACTAAGATAAGTTTACAAAGATAAAATGCAAATGGAATTGATTTTCCTATACTTTCAAAAAATGAATATTCCTTAGCATAATTTTGTTGAATAATACCAATGCTAACGCCTTCAGGTGCATAAGTAATGCAAGTATAAATTCCTTTTTCTTCATCACCATTTAAAAGTAAATCAATATTATCACCCCAAGTTCCTCTTTCTTCTTTTGAGAGTGTTGTATCCCCTGATTTGTAAATAGTTGATAAACGCTCTTTCAATGCTCCGCCTTTGCCTTTTTCATCACCAGTTTCAACTGAAGTATCAATAGAACTTACTATATCAATAAAAACATCTAAGCCTATTGCTCTTCCATCTTCAGCAAAAAGTTTACCTTTAAAATATTCATTATATGAAACAAAGTAAAACGCTGGAAATTCTTGTTTTCTAGTAGTGATGTCCATTAAAACGCCATCTCTATCAACTGTAACGACAAAATCTTCATCTTTGCCGTAGTCTTGAATCATTGTAGCAAAACTTCTATATGCTTCAACCTTTTTTCCTTCAACAGCAATAACTATGTCGCCTTTATGAAATCCATGAGTTCCAAATCTAAAATTAGTAGTTTTAAGAGTTGCAGAAATTTGAACAGTTGCAAATCCTGTAACCATTAAGTAAATTGCAGAAGTTAAAATTGCAAATAAGAAGTTAAATGTAACACCAGCAAGAAGAACAACAAGTCTTTTCCAAGCAGCCATTGTGTTAAACGAACCTTCGACCGGTTTCTTTTGTTCAACTTTTTCTACACTTTCTTCTTTTTTCTCTTCTTCGATAGTTTGATTACTTTGCTCAGCATTTTCTTGAGAATCTTGTTTAGTTTCAACTGATTCCTCATCATTTAAATTTTGAGTTTCAGTTTTTTCTTCTTTTTTATCATCATTAGAAGATGCATTTTCATCTTCATCTTCGCCTTCAAACGCACAATAACCACCAAGAGGCAATGCTCTTATTGAAAAGATTTCGCCATCTTTTCTTTTTCTTTTAAAAATAGCAGGACCAAAACCAATTGAAAACTCATTAATTTTAAATCCAAAAATTTTACCTGCGCAGTAGTGTCCAAATTCATGAACAGTTATCAGCACAAGCAAAACAACAAGTGCTAATAAAATATATAAAATATTCATAATACTCCTTTATTAATTTTATGAAATTACATATAAATTATACTAAAAATAATGCAAAAAAGATGTAAATAACAGCCATTGTAAACATAAGACCATCTACTCTATCCATAAATCCACCATGACCAGGGAAGATATTTGCATAATCTTTAACACCAATTTTTCTCTTAACAGCAGAAGCAACTAAGTCGCCGAGTTGGTCAGCAAGTGAACCAAGTATTCCTATCATAGAGAAAATTAAAATAAATAATGTTTCTTTTTCAAGAACAACGCTTGAGAAATAAGGAACTTTTACAAAAATAAGTAAACATACAGCAGCAGAAATAACTCCACCTAAAAATCCACCAATAAGTCCTGCAACAGTCTTATTAGGAGATACTTCTGGAATAAATTTTCTCTTACCAAAACATCTACCAACAAGGTATGCAAAAGTATCAGTCATCATTGAAGATGCAAAACCTAAAATAAGTCCCATATATCCAAGTTTATCACCTAAATGATTAAGTGCAAAAATAAATGTTAAGACCAAACCAGGATAAGCAAAAACAATCATTGAATACTTAGTTTTATCAAAAAGTGTTTGATTTATAACATCTGGATTAGTCTCAGCATTTTCTTTATTTCTCTTAATTCCATAAGAAACAATTTCGCTTGTTAAAAGATATAATACATAAATTATAGCAACCAAAATAACATAGCCAAATGCCCTAAATGTATCTTTCTCTAAATTAAATATTGTGCAAATTGTTGCTGGTAATAAAAATACACCGTAATCAACATCTTTACCTGCTTTGTTATACACCCTAACCATTTCAATAAGTGATGCAAACATAATAACAAGTGCTAAAATATCAAAATATACTGCATTAAATTGTTTTAATACTAAAAACCCAACAACGGTAAGAAGTATAAAAAATCCTGTAATAGTTCTTTTTAACATAATAACCTCTTTATTTATATTTTTTAAGGTCTAATTAATTATCTTAAATAATTATTATTTTATCAATTATTAATATTAATTTTAGTAAAAATATGTATTTTAATATTTATAACTATTAAATATTTTACAAATAATAAATTTTGTTTATTTTAAACAAACAATTAGATAGTTACCAAAAAAGCAACTATCTAATCAAATTTTATTTACCAAATCTTCTATGGCGTTTTTGATACTCTATAATACATTTATCAAGGTCTTCACCTTTAAATGATGGCCAATGTTGTTCAACAAAATAAAGTTCAGCATAAGCCATATTATAAAGCAAAAATCCACTAATTCTTTGCTCGCCACTTGTTCTAACTAAAAGGTCAACATCAGGCATTTCACCAGTTGTTAAATAATCTTTAAAATTTTCTTCAGTAATTTCATCTGGATTAACATTTGCTTTAATCATCTTTTTTGTAGCATTGATTATATCATTTCTACCACCATAAGCAAGAGCAATGTTAATTGTTCCCTTAGTTCCTTCACTTGTATCTCTCTCAAGTTCATCGATAACATCAACCATATCTTGTGGTAGCAAACTTCTATCTCCTGTATGATGGAATCTATAGCCGTCTTTCTTAAAATCTTTTTTTAGTTTAATTACTTCTCTAAAAAGATTAAATAAGTAATCAACCTCTTCCTTACTTCTATCAAAATTTTCAGTAGAAAAGCAGAAAAAAGTTAAATTTTCTAAATTTAACTCTGATGCTCTTTTAACAACTCTTTTAATTGCTTCAACACCTTCTTTATGTCCAAGAAGTGTTGGAAGACCTCTTCCTCTTGCCCATCTTCTATTACCATCGCAAATAAAGGCAATATGTTTTGGCAAGTTATCCATATTAATTTCAATTATTTCGTCTTTATTTTTCTTTAAAGCCATTACTCATTTCCTTCAACTAAATAAAATTCGCCACAAACCATTGTAATAACATCATTATCACATTTTATTGCACAAACTAAATTTTTATTACAATTTTTATTATCTTTTGAATTTAAAATTACTTTAATATTATTATATCCATTTTTAGACAATAAAAACCTTGCTTGATTTTCTTCAAGTCCAATTAAAGAATCAAAGTCCATTATACTTGCATAATTTCCTTTTCTTTTTCAGCCATAAGTTTATCAATTTTTGCAGAAATATTGTCAAGAATCTTTTGAATTTCTTTTTCATAAGTTGCCATTTCATCTTCTGTAATTTCAGAATCTTTTTTCATTTTCTTTAAATCTTCAATAGCATCTCTTCTTGCATTTCTACAAATTACTTTTGTTTCTTCAACAAGTTTTTTAGTGTTTTTAACAAGGTCTCTTCTTCTTTCTTCTGTAAGCATTGGGAAGTTAAGTCTAATAACTTTTCCATCATCTGTTGGAGTAATACCAATATCAGATGCTAAGATTGCTTTAGAAATATTTTTCACTTGACCAATATCCCATGGAGCGATAGCAAGTTGTCTAGCTTCTGGAACAGAAATATTAGCCATATGTTGAATAGGTGTTGGAGCACCATAATAATCAACTAAAATTTTATCTAAAATATGAGGGTTTGCTCTACCAGCACGAACATTATTAAGTTCACCTTCATAGTGCTTAACAGCCTTATCTAATTCTTCTTCATAGCTAATAAAAATCATTTCAACATTTTCATTATTAAAATTCATAAATTTATCTCCTTTATACTAGTATATAATACAAAATTTTTTAAGATTAATCAATTAATTTTAAAAATAAATATACATAATTTAAAATTTTATTAAAAAAACAAAATAAAAAACACAGAATTCTGTGTAAACCTAAGGTATACATAGTTATACTGTGTTTTTAATTTTATTAACCTTTCATTTGTTTTTCAACTTCTTCAGCTAAGTTGTCATTTCTCTTTTCAAGACCTTCACCCATAACAAATCTAGCAAATCTACGAATAGAGATTTTTTCACCAATATCAGCAACTGCATTTGCAATAACTTCACAAACTTTCATGCTTGGTTCCTTAAGGAATGCTTGTTCCATAAGACAAACTTCTTCATAGAACTTTCCAATTTTACCTTCAACAATCTTATCAGCGATAGCTTCTGGTTTTCCTTCGTTAATAACTTGTGCACGAAGAATTTCTTTTTCTTTTGCAATTTCACTTTCTAAAACATCTTCTTTATTTACATATCTTGGAGCATATGCTGCAATTTGTAAACAAAGGTCATGTCCAAGTGTTTGGAATTTTTCATTTCTAGCAACAAAGTCTGTTTCACAGTTAAGTTCTAACATAACACCAATTTTACCATTCATGTGGTTATAGAGGAATACTGAACCTTCTGCTGCAGTTCTAGATGCTTTCTTAGCAGCCTTTGCAATTCCTTTTTCACGAAGCCAATCTGCGGCTTTGTCCATATCTCCGTTACACTCTGTAAGAGCGTTTTTACAATCAAGCATACCAGCACCTGTTCTTTCTCTAAGTGCTTTAACATCACTAGCGGTAAATGCCATATTTATTCTCCTTAAAAATCAAATTTTTAATAATATATTATTCTTCTGTTGCAACAACTTCTGTTGTTTCTTCTGAAGCCACTTCTTGCTCAGCAACTACTTCAGCATTTTCGCCTGCTTCAGCAGCCTTAATTTTAGCAAGACCTTCAGCGCCTTCTCTTGCTTCGATACAAGCATCAGCCATAGCACCTGCAATAAGTTTAACTGCACGAATAGCATCGTCATTTCCTGGGATTACATAGTCAACTACGTCTGGGTTACAGTTTGTGTCTACTAATGCAACGATAGGAATATTTAAACTTCTTGCTTCTCTAACTGCGATATATTCTTTTCCTGGGTCAACAACGAAAAGTGCTGCAGGAAGACTTCTCATATCTTTGATACCGCCAAGGTTATCTTCGAGTTTTTGTCTTTCAGCTTTGAGACCTAAAACTTCCTTTTTTGGAAGAAGGTCAAATTCGCCTGTTAATTCCATTTGATTTAATTTTGCAAGTCTGTCTACTCTACTTCTAATTGTTTTGAAATTAGTTAAAGTACCACCAAGCCAACGATTGCCCATATAGAACATTCCTGCTCTTTGTGCTTCTTCAATAACTGCTTCTTTAGCTTGTTTTTTTGTTCCTACGAACAAGATGTTACCACCAGCTTCTACAACTGATTTAACGAATGCATATGCTTCGTCAATTAAAGTAACTGTTTTTTCAAGGTCAAGGATATGAATATCATTTCTTTTTGTGAAAATGTATTTACCCATTTTAGGATTCCATTTTCTTGTTGGGTGACCGAAATGAACACCTGCCTCGAGAAGTTGTTTCATTGATACAACTGCCATAATTTTTTTATCTCCTTATTGTTTATCCCTCTTTGTGGGTCATCTGTTTTAAGGAACACAAAACCATAAAAATTTAATTTTGTGCAACACCAAAAAACATCGCCACAAATGTGTGATAGAAAGATTATATACTATTTATTTCAATTTTGCAAGTATTTTTTTATAATATATTAAAATATTTGATTTTTATCATATTTTTACATTTTTAAACAAAAAAAACTAGGTAAAAACACCTAGTCTTTTATACAACTTAAAGAATATATTACAATTAATCAGCAGATTATTCTTCTGTTGATGCAACAGCATTATCAAGAAGTTTGTTGTATTCAGCGAATACTGCTTCAATGATTGAATCATCTAATTCAATTTCAAACTTATCTTCGCCGTCTTTACCTCTTGAAACTTTGAAAACAAGTGCTTCATCATCGTCCATACCCTCAATAAGTTCTACTGGTTGTAAAATTGCATAGAAATTACCTTTGTGTGCAATACCAGCAATTTCAACAAAGTCAATTTCTTCGCCATCTGCTGAAAGGAGAGTAACGATATCATCATCAGCCTCTTCCATATCATCAAATGCACCTGGGTTGTTTAATAATTCTTCATCTGCCATAATTTTTTTACTCCTAATTTTTATTTATTGTCTTTCATATTACTTCTTTTATCTAAATAGGTTTGTAATATGATTGTCGCAGCAAGACTATCAACCTTATCTTTCCTCTTTTCCCTTCTCATTCCAGATTCGATAAGAATTTTTTGTGCTGTTACAGTAGAAAGTCTTTCATCTTGATAAACAATTGGCACTGAAACTAAATTTGACAATTCCTCACCAAAGTTTCTAGCCATTTCAACACTTTGACCTTCTGAGCCGTCCATTTTTAATGGAAGACCAATAACAACTTGCCCTGCTTGTAAATTATTAATTATATCTGCAATTGCCTTTATATCACTTTTAAAATCTTTCCTTCTATAAACAGTATATGCTGATGCTATAATTTCCATTATATCAGAAGCAGCCACACCTATTCTAACAGTTCCAATATCAAGTGCTACAATTTTCACGCAAAACTCCTTAATTAATTTACAAGTTTAGTTTACCATAAAATTAAGAAATTGTCTATTTTTTTTATATACTTTTCAAACTTTTTATGAATATATTAAAAACATATTGTCTAATTATGGTTATTTTTAGAAAATAATACAAATTTCTA
>JAFTMY010000054.1 GCA_017452165.1 Clostridia bacterium
CTTCACTTCCATCATTATAAACATAGAAATATAAGTTTGGATTAAAGTATTCACCATAAGCATTTGAATAACTTGGTATATTTTCTTGAACATTATATACAATACCTTCTTTAAAGTATGTAAAATGTGTCTTTTTAATTTCAACAACATTTGTAAATTCAGTTGTTCCATCATCATCTAAAATTGTTACTTTATCATAGTTTGTTGAGCCAAACATATTAAGAAAATTAGTATAAGTAAGTCTAATAAATGGTTGACCATCAGTTTTATATTTACCAGTTCCATAAACAGACCATCTATTTGTGTTGTTTTGATTTGCAGCCATTTCATATTCAGCTGTTGGATATTCTAAATCACCATTATCATCATATAAAGTTTGATAATAATCATTTTTCTGGAATACAGAATCTAATTTTTTAGAGAACCAACCAAGCCATGTATAACCATATCTATCAATAATAAAGTCTTCAAGTGGAATTTTTCTAGTAGCAATATCTGTATCTGAAAATACATCTACTTTATCCATACTTTCAGTTTTTTCAATTACATACCAATCAGTTGTATCAAATGTTACATAAACATAGAATTTTCTTGTTGAATCTTTGATATAATTTAAACCTAAATTATCAATATTAGGTAAAATAATGTTTTCATTATTAATTTGTTTATCTTGAGAAATTATATTTTGACCAGAGAATGATCCTTTTAATGCAAGATAGGTTGTTGAACTTTTAATTGCTCTATCCGGATCATTTCTAATAAGATTATCGTTTACATTTAATCCAACATAATATGTATTTGCTTTCCAAATAGCATAAAGATTAATTTGATATTTTGCTTTTGAGTTATTACCTATAGCGCTAATAAACTTATCTGCATATACACTCCAGAAATTGTAGTTCTGAGTAATTTCATTATCTTCGCCTCTCTTATTATATAAGCCGAATTGATAACCTGTATCAGTCATAAAGAAACCATTTGAAACATAGAAATCTGAACCATTTCTCTCATTATGGTCATTTCTTCTATCAAGTAAAAATTCCAAGAATCCTGCATCATCAAATGTTGATTGATTATAAACGCTATTAGCAAAAGCTGTATCTCTTACATCAAAATAACCAAAATAATTTTGCCAATAAGAAGTACTATTCCAAACATTTAATGATTTATCACCAATACTATATCTTGATGTATATTCAGTTCCATTATAATAATTTTCAGAACCCCAACCAATAAATGTATAACCATTTAAAACAAGGTCAAGTTCTATCTTTTTTATTCTATCATAAGTAAATGTTTCTTTTGTAGATGTAAAAGCACTTTCAATTGCAGTTCCGTCATTTTTCTTAGTATAAACTGTTTTACTTGTAACATTATCTTTATTTGCGTTGTTATTAAGAGTAATTTCAATATCTCTTTGTGTAGAATAGAAGTTTATTGTAATATCACTAGCAAGAACTTCTAATCCATTAACAATACTAATAAAGTCAAGTTCATTTGTTGTTAAATATGACAATTCATTGGTTGAATTTGTAGATGTGTTATTAAGAGCATCTTTATTACCTCTATGTGGATAAATATATATATCAAAATATTTTCCATCTACATTATATATATATCTATAACTAAATCTACCTTCATTAGATATAGCAATTCCATTTTTACCATTAGTTTTAGTATCGTTAACAATATTTTGTTGCACAGCAATATTTTCACTTGCAATATATCCACCACGACTACTATTAATATGGAATGAACTTAAATAATAACCAGGAATTTCATAATATCTAAAATGTAATCCATAACCATGATAACTAAAGGTCATTTTTGTATCTGCTGAAACATTAGACCAAGTTATATCATTTTCTGGGAATAAGTTTTGCCATTGTAAATGATCTTTTACAATTTTATTATCTGTATCTTTTTTATAATATTCATATACAATATTAGTAACAGCAATATTATTAAACCAAGTTCCTGTCTTAGTTGAAGGATTATCTGCTTGTGGTTTTTTAGTTCCTGTGTCACCATAAAGACCAAGCATTGATTCTGATGTTAAATTTCTTTCATTAACACCAACATTGAATAAAATTGAATACTTATAATTTGCAATATATTCTTTTCCATAATCAGCGGTATAATTAGAATAACTTTTACCCGATGTAAAGAATGATTGTAATGTTGTCGCAGAACTTTTTGCTCTTATTTCAACATAAATATATTTTTTGGTCTTATAGTCACTTGCATTATATGTTTGCCCCTCGTTTAACTTTGGAAGCAACTCTAGGGAGTTTTGTTGATATCCTGTGGAAGAATTTGTATTACTTAAAATATTAAATGCTTCACCTTTTTTATTAAAACCTTGATAGAATTCTGGAGTTTCAAAATAATATGAGAAATCTTCACCACTAGCAAAGAATGCGAAACCACTTCTAAATTTACCAGCAAGTCCCGTGAAAATAACACGTAGAATTCTTTCTGTTTGACCATCAATAACACATTCCATTTCTAAAAGATTAATTCCAATACCACAATTATTTGTTTCACCGGTTTTAAATTCTTCTTGAAGTTCTGCTAATCTTATTGCTGTCATTTCAGTCCATGTTGAATTTTCATAATAAGCAAATCTTAATTTCTTTAAAAGGTTAGATCCTTCAAAGAATCTCGAATCTGTTGCCTTATAAGTAAATTCAAAATAAGAAACAGAAGTAACTTCTATTTCGACATCATGATAGAAATTTTGAACAAGAAGATATAATGATTCAAATCCAATAAATGAACCTGTTCCTTCAGGAACACCAACTTGCCAATCATCATTTGCTTTTACACCAAATTTTACACCAACAGAAAGGTCATTATTAGTTATAAAATCTTTATTTGTATTTACTTCATAGTTAATTTGAGCTGCTGAAGTTGTACCAGAACCAGTGCTCTTATTTGCAACAAGTGAAAAACCTATATCTTTTAAATAAGTACCACCCATTTGATTAGGTCTAAATATTAAACTTAATAATACTCTACCACTCGCTTTAAGCGTAATATTTTGAAGCAGGTAACCATCAGTTGGAGTAAACTTAAATACTCTAATATCTGCCGGGTTTGTAGTAAATGTTAATGAATTAGTATAAGTATTACCTGTTTTTACAGACCAAGATAATAAACTATTTGAATCACCAACCTTTTTATCATAGCCATATCCATAATCAACACTAACACCTGTTTTAGCAGTTCCATCATATAAATCTCTATAACCTTGGTCACTTTCTGAATAGTTTTGCATTTTTGTTGTAACTGTCATAGTATTTTTTATGTCAGCAAATACAACAGAAATAAGCGAACCAGTAGTTCCTTCTTTTAATTTACCAACACTATTACCAATACTAAATAAGAAATACATATATTCTTTTGTAGTTTGATGAATTGCAAAATACAATCTATATATATAACCATTATCAGAAATTATTGTATATCCATATAAAATATTATAAACTGAACCTTTATATGTATAGGTAACCTCATTTCCAGATGCTTCAAGTAATTTAAATGCCTGCATTAGTTCATTACCAGTTGTTAAAATTACTCTATAGTCATCATCAACCTTTTCATTACCGCCAGTTCCATAATCAGTAACTTTATATCCATTTGTATCAAAGTTCTTAAAAGGTTGTTTTGTAAATGTAATAGATTTTCCATCAACAGTCAGACTCTTTATATATGACTTTAACTCATATTTATCATTATATCCAGTTGTTCCAGTAGTTGTCGCAAGTGTTAAAACTGCAGATTGAGCAGGTTTAATCGCATAAACTGAAGTATTACCATAGTTTGGTAAAGCCTTAACAGTTGAACTACTTATTTGATTTACATTAATATAACCTAAATTTTTCTTTTGATCTATATAAATTTTACATTGTGATTTTGAATTTTGTCTTAAATAATATGGTGTATATAAATCAAAATTTGCTTCACCACCAGTTCCATTTGTATCATACTTTTTATCAGTTACATGTTCTCTACCATTAATAAAGAAAGCATAAAATTTATCTGCATTAACTGTTTTTGAGTAAACATTAACAATTGTATAACTATTATCAGCAATAAATGTTGAAACATCAGTTGAATTATTATTCTTATCAATTATTGTTGTATAACTAATAGCATCTGTTCCTGTATTTTTAAGTGTATCACTATTATCAGCATTTGAATCAATTTTTTCAAATCTATTTGAATAATTTGATCCATACATAAAGCCAGATGTAACATAAGGAATTATGGTAAATCCTGTATTACCAGTAAAGTATACTGATTGGTTACTAATAGTTCCATCATTATTAAATGGAACAGCAATATTTTCAACTGTAAAGTTTATATATTTACCTGTAATATTATCACCATCACTATATGCATATGTAGCAGTATTTGTATTTTTCATAGAAGAAAATTTGATAATATTATATTTTTCATCTATAGAAACTGTTTTATTATTATTTGAATACTTTAGACTATTCTTAGTTCCATTGAAATTACTATCTGATGTATAATATGAATTAGAAGAAACCTTAAAGTCACCAATTAAACTATCATACTCAAATAAGATAACCAAATTAGTCTTTTTAAAAGTAGACCCATCTTTGTAAGTATAATTTTTAAATACGACTCTTGCAAATGAATATCCTATATAAGCAGTTCCACCTGAAGTTGAAGTTTTTGAACTATTTAAAACTATTGCACATTCTAGAGTGTTAGACATACCAAATGTACTAATACTTTTTCCAATTTCTTTAGTTTTAGCAGTTTTAGATTCAGCAACAACTTCATTTTCTTTTAATATATATGTAAATAAATCACCAGAAAGTTGATATTCTTCTCTTGTATGAATATCAAAATCATCTTTTACTGTTGCACCTTGAGATTTTCCAGTTGTAGTATCAACATCTAATTTTATTGTTCTTCTTTGGAATAATCCATAAACACTTATTTGTATTTTTCCATCATTTGCAATTGGAGATGTTGTCATATCTTTTATAAATTTACCTAATTTATAAGTAACATCACCTTCTACTATCGATCCATTATAAGATTTAGTTTTACTAGCAGTTACATCATAAACATAACCAAATTTGTTAGCATTAACACTTCCAAATACCCAGCCTATTAGTTCATAACTAATACTTTGACCTGTTGTATCTTTTAAATAAGTATTTTGCTTAGTAAGGAAATAATTACATTCTGTTGTTCGACCAGAAAACAGGTTAGGAACAGTATGATTTGCACCATAATTAAATTCAAATTCAGTCGGATAACCTGATGAACCAACTTTCTTATTTGTATTACTATTATAAAAATAAGCAGCACTATAAGTCCTATCCTTTGCCAAATCCGTATAAGGAGAACCAAGTTTTGTTGGTCCATTTGCTTTAGCAGCATCAACTACTAAACCATTATTAAAATCACTACCACTAAGTGGTATAAATTTCAATACAATCTTTTTAACTGACCAACGAGCATAAATTGTTACATCTGCAGTAATTGTTACTTTAAATACACCATTTTTATCAATATATTGTGTTCCACCCGAAGATGCTGTAGTATCCCAGTAACCATCAAAATTATATGTATAACTTTTATGAACAGCACTACCTATACTGTTATTTGTTGAGAATTTATTTGATAATGCATAATTAGAACAAGTTCCATAAATATTTTTATGTGTTGATGTAGCGTTACTATAATAAACAGTAGTATATGTTGGTGATACTAAATTATCTGTTGAATTACTACCAAATTCATTTAGTCCACTATAATTATTATTTAAATTAACTACATAATAACTTCTTTTAAAATATACATTAACCTCACATAAACCTGCACCAACATTACCACTGTTAGGACTACCACTTGAACAATAATAAAAATCAATTACATCAACACCGTAAACTTCCCAAGATGTATTATAATTCACTGACTGATAGTAATCTGCGATATAACCTTGGTCAGTTCCACCGACTTTAAAACCAATTTTAACACCATCAACATAAACATGAGCACCATCAACATATGGGTTTAAATCAAGAGTATATTGATTTATTGTCCAAACAGCATTAAAAGTAAATGAACCAGCACCGTTATCAAACCACCATCCACCTTGCTTAAATGTAATTTGACTTCCAGGAGATGCATTTTCATATCCACAACCTGTCCAACCTGTTAAGGTGTAACCTGTTCTTTTACTAAATGCTGCTGCAGTTTTTAAATTAAAGTCAACTCTTTCTTCTGACCATAGGAAACCACATGCTTCAGTTGAGTCAGTATCAGTTTGATCTGCAACACCTGATACACCAGATTTATAATAAATTTTAATTGTATCATAAGGAGTAATTTCCACTTCACTATTATAAGAACTATATGGAGAAATAGTTCTTTTTTCAATTAAATCTAAACCTAAACTAAATTTAATAATATAAGTTTTATTTCCACAAGTTAAATGTAATAAAGTCAAATCATTTGAAATTTTTTCAAATTCATACTCAGTTATTCCATCTAATAAAAGAGTTCCATCAATTTTATTTAATGTATAGTTATTCTCTGAAACATTAATTAATACACAATCATAATTATTATTTAAAATATTATCAAATTCATTATCAATAAGAGCTCTAGTAATATTATCAAATTTAAATGTATTAAAGTTAAATTTATAAAAAGCACTTGGTGATTTTGCAACATATGTATTTTCAATAGTAAACATATTAGTGCAATCAAATTGTTCGTTTGTTTCACTATCAGTATACATATTTTCGACTTCTGCAACAACTTCTCCATTAAAGTTCATAGAACCATAAACTTGTTTACCTTCATTATTTTTAAAGATAACCATAAATAAACCATTTTCTGATTCAGTAGAACCTAAAAGATATTCTCCTTTTTCTAAAACAAAACCACCATTTTGTTCATCACGAGTAACATTATTTTTAAAATCAACAATTGTTTTATTTGAAGTATTTTCTTTCACTTCAAAAAGTTTATAGTTTGTTAATAATTTTGAAGAATTAAAATTAACAATTTGTTCATTGACATCTTCAATTTCAAAATCAAATAAGAATGTATTATCTTTGTAATAATAAGACATTTTTGATTTTTGATTTAAAACATTATTTGAATCAACGGTCATTTCTTTTATGCTATAAACTAAACTAGTGTTATTTATATTTTTAAATTCTAATTTTGATACACCTTCACTTAAAGCATAATCTTGAATAGATAATGTTTCACCAATTTTACATAATTTATAAGAAAAATTGTAATAATTTTCATCAACATCTTTAAATGTTGTATTTATTGCATCACTAAACTTAACCGCTGTTTTTAGTTCTACAATAAATTGGTCAGTTGTAATTGAAACAATACTTTCAACCTCTTGATTTTCTAATAAATCAAAAGAATTTTTAACTAAATTTCCACTATAAATAGAATAAACATAACATTTGTTATCTAATACAAAATAAATGCAATTTTCAGTTAAAGTAATTTGTAAATCTTTAACTACTGATAAATCAAATTTTTCTGTCTCAGCAGTTTCTTTATTTAATAAATCTACTAATACAACTGATTTATTTTCTTCTCCAACCTTCCAAAAATATGCATAATTTCTATTAGTTGAAAATTGTAAATTCTCACCAACCATTTTATCTTTTGAAGAATTATCAATATTATCAAGGAAATATGAGAAAGTTTTATTAATATCATTTAAATTAATGAAAACTAATTTTTCATCATAAGTATTATAAAGATTTTTTACAACAACAAAACTTTCATTTGATACAAAAATGCTTGCCGATGCATTTTCTTCCTTATATCCACCTTCGCTTACTGGTGCTAAAATATCAGTTACTTTAAAACTGCCATCAGCATTTACTGAGTATAAATATATTTTTTGAGAAGATGAAACATTATTTCTCACAACAAAATATGTTGAAGTAATATTTTGAAGAGTTTCATTTTCTCCGACAAATCCTTCATAAGGCTCACCTAAAACAACATCAATTTCTTTTGATGGATTTACAAGTGAAGCATTTAATTCTTTGCCTAATAAATCGACTTTTTGAGACCAAGTCAAAACAACCGGTGGATTTACCGGATTATTTGGATTACTTGGGTTATTAGGATTATTTGGGTTGTTTGGGTTTTTATCTCTAAAAGCAAAAACACAACCAACAACAATGGCAGCCACACAAATAAATGACACCACTGAAATTAAAATAATTTTCATATTTTTTGTTAATTTTTTCATAATGTACCTCTTAAAATAATTCTCCGAGCATTATATAATATATAATATATCAAAATTAGTATACCAAAAAAAAGCACGATTTACAAACAAAAATACATAATATTTGTAACAATAATTAAAAAAACTTA
>JAFTMY010000055.1 GCA_017452165.1 Clostridia bacterium
AAAGAAAAGTAGTGGATTATTTTCACTTGGTAATTTACTTTGCTTAGTAGCAATTGTTGCTGGTGTTGTTGCTGTTTGTATGATAGCAATGCCATCACTTAAAATTGAATCTGCATTGTCATCATTAACTGGACCTAAAACATACTCTGGTCTTAAGGCTGTATTTGGTTCTAAAGTTGAAGATTATGAATATATGTCATTTTCTTTTATGAACTTATTACCATATATTTTAGTTTTAGCTGGTGTTGTAGTACTTGCTTTAAAAGTACTTGGAAAAATGGGTGGTCTTGCTAATATTGTTGCAGTAGTAGCATTTGTTGCAGCAGGTATTTTATTCTTATTCGTAAACAAATTTGTTGTATTATCTGATGTTTATGAACTTGCACTTAAACTTGCTGAAGTAAAAATTGGCGTTGGTGCTCTTATTTCTGCAATTTGTTCATTTGTGGCTGGTGCTTGTGCACTTGTTCCAGTGTTTGTTAAGAAATAATTAACTAAATTAAATTAATATTGCAAATTAAAAAGATATTTCAATTTTGAAATATCTTTTTTTATAAAATAAAATAACAAAAAATGCACTTATTTTTAAAAAATTAAGTGCATTTTATATTTTGTATTAATTAAAAATTAAAGAAGCATTCCTGCGATTTGACAATAAATAATAAGTGATAAAACGTCAATTATTGTAGTAATAAATGGACTCGCAACGACTGCTGGGTCTAATTTTATTTTCTTAGCAATTAGAGGCAAACAACAACCAATGATTTTTGATAAAAGGATTGTAACAAAGAGTGCAAGTGATACAACGAGAGATATTATGATTGTATAATCATTTCCAAAAACTAGATTATCTATTAATTGAAGTTTTCCAAAACAACAAATAGAAAGTGTTAGTGCAACTAAAATAGCAACTCTAATTTCCTTCCAAATAATACGGAAAATATCTCTAAATTCAACTTCATTAAGAGATAAGGCACGAATTATTGTAACTGATGATTGGCTACCAGCGTTACCACCTGCACCCATAAGCATAGGAACACAGGCAAATAAAAGTGCAGAAAGTAAACTTTCGTAAGCATTAATAATAAGACCAGTAAAGGTTGCTGAAATTAAAAGAATCAAAAGCCAAGGCATACGACTAATGTAAAGTTTGAAAACATTTGTTTGAAGATAAGGTTTTGAAGATGTTGACATAATCGCCGCCATCTTGTTAATATCTTCAGTTGTTTCTTCTTGAATGACATCGACAGCGTCGTCAATGGTTACAATACCACTCATACGGTTGTCTGTGTCTACAATAGGAATTGCAAGCATATCGTATTTTGTAAGAAGATTTGAAACTTCTTCTCGGTCAGTTTTTGTTGTTGCTGTGATAACATTTCTATCTACAAAACTAGCAATTATATCTGTTGGTTCGTGTAAAATTAAGTCTTTTGCAGAAACAATACCTATTAAGTGTTTTTTATCATCAATTACATAGCAAGTATAGATGGTTTCTTTGTTAATTGCTTGGCTTCTAATTTTTTTGAGAGCCTCATAAACAGTCATTTTTTCTTTAAGTGTTACATACTCTGTGGTCATAACGCTACCAGCAGTGTCTTTAGGATAACCTAAAAGTTTATTTATTTGCTCTCTTGTTTCAGGGTTAGAAAGTGCTAAAATACGGTTTACAACATTAGATGGCATTTCTTCAATAATATCGACGGTATCATCGACAAATATATCGTTCACAATGTATGCAAGTTCTTTATCTGTAAATGATTTTATCAAAATTTGTTGACTTTCTGTGTCCATTTCAACGAAAACTTCACTGGCTAAATCCTTTGGAAGTAATCGAAATAAAACGGCGATTTTATTTTGTTCACACTCTTGAAAAATTTCTGCAATGTCAATAGGTTCAAGTTCAGAGAGAAGTGGTTTTAAACTAGAAAACTGTCTATTTTCAAGTTTATCAATAATGTCAATAAGTTTTTCATTTCTTATTTCTGCTTTTGCTTTTAAGAGTATTTCATTAAAAACATCTTTATCTAAAATATTTTCAGCATCATTGTAAAGTAGTTCGTTTGCAATTAATTTGAATTCAACATAACTTAGTGTATTTACTAAATATGATTGTAAATCTTTACTTAAATTAATAAATGTTTCAGCGGCAAGTTCGGGGGAAATTTTCGTATACAACTTTGAGAGAAATTCTTTGTTCAACTTTGAGAAAGTTTCAATTATTGTGTTTTTGTCTGTGTCTTCAAGTAGACTTTTTATTTCTTCATAATCATTTAAATTATAAAGTTCTTCAAGTTTTTTACCGAGCATAATTTCCTCCTATAAAATAATACATTATAAGTATAATCTTTTAAGATTATAAAGTCAATAAAGAGCAAAAAATTTAGTGTAAGATTAGTTAATTTTTTACAATATGATTTAATATGTTTTGATTTTTTTTCTTTTTAATATATAATATTTTTTATAGGTGAGATTATGAACTTTATAGATACAATTTATAGTAAAATTAAAAATATAGGTAAACATAAATTTAGTTTAAATGATATTGCTAAGCATACAGGTCTTCAATATGGTTTCGATAAAAGGGCTTTATCGAAGACAATTGATGTTTTAGTAAAAGAAAAGAGATTGATTCGTCATAAAAGTGGTGAATTTTCTTTAAATGAGCAGGAAAGACTTTTAAAGTGTGTTCTTCTTGGAACAAGTAAAGATTATGCCTTTGCTAGGGAAATAAACGGCTCAAAAGAAGAAGATATTTTCATTTCTAGTGCTAACTTAAATGATGCGTGTCATGGCGATACAGTTATGGTTCAAGTTGGGGTATCTGGAAAGGATAGAAAATATAAGAGAGAATTGCCAGTTTCAGGAAAAGGTAAGAGAGAAGGCAGAGTTACTGAAATTTTAGAGCGTGGTTTTAAAGTTGTTGTTGGTATTATGTCTATTAGTGATAGAGGAGTTGCAACAGTTATTCCTGATGATAGAAGATTTGCTGACTCTGTTTTTGTTGCGGCAAATGATGTTAATGGTGCTAAAAATAATCAAAAAGTTGTGCTTGATATTTTAGATTATCCATCAAACTTAAAAATGGCAAGAGGTGTTGTTAAAGAAATTTTAGGCGACCCTAATGATGTTAGAGTTACAACTCTTTCAATTATTCGTTCATTTAATCTCTTTGAAGAGTTCCCTGAAGATGTTTTAAAAGAAGCAAAAAAGGTAAGTGTTCCTATTAGCGAAGAAAAGAGCGAAGGAAGAAAAGATTTTAGAGATAGAGTGATTTTCACTATTGATGGAGATGATGCAAAGGATTTTGACGATGCAATCTCTCTCACTGTTGAAGATGGCGTGTATAATCTTGGTGTTTACATTGCAGATGTTTCGCATTATGTTAAAGACGGCTCAAAACTTGACGAAGAAGCCTTTAAAAGAGCAACTTCGGTATATTTTCCAGACCATGTTCTTCCAATGCTTCCTGTTGAACTTTCTAACGGCATTTGTTCACTTAATCCAAATGAGGATAGATTTGTTTTAGCAGTTGAAATGAAAATCAATACTGCTGGTAAGATTTTAGACTATGAAATCAACAAGGGTATCATTAACTCTAAATATAGAATGACATATAAAAAGGTTACAAAGATTTTAAATGGAGATAAGGAACTTACAGAAGAGTATAAAGACATTGTTCAAACAATTTTTGAAATGAATGCCCTTGCTAAAATCTTAATTACAAGAAGAGATAACGCAGGACAACTCGACTTTAATATCCCAGAACCATTTATTGAACTTAATGAAGATGGAACTGTTAAAGATATTTATAAAAAGCCAAGAGATATGTCGGATAGACTTATTGAGCAGTTTATGGTTCTTACTAACGAAGTCGTTGCTCGTCATTTTGATAAGATGAATCTTCCGTTTGTATATCGTGTTCACGAAATACCAATGCTTTTAAAAGTTCAAAAATTTAGAGCATTTGCTGCAAGTCTTGGATTAAAATTCACAACTCAAGGAACAGAACCAAGTCCAAAAGATTTCCAACAACTTCTTAAAAATAATGCTAATAAAGATTATTCAGTTGCACTTTCAAAAGTTATGCTTAGAAGTATGCAAAAAGCAAGATACGAAACTGAAAACTTAGGACACTTTGGTTTGGCTCTTAGAGATTATTGCCACTTTACTTCTCCTATTAGAAGATATCCTGACCTTGTTATTCATAGAATTATCTCAGATAGTATTACTGGTAATTTAGATGATAAAAAACTTAGAAGATATGAAGGTTTTGTTAATGAGTGCGCTGAAAGGTCTAGCACTATGGAAAGACAAGCAGAAGAAGCAGAGAGAACTGTTGATGCTCAAAAGGCAACTGAGTTTATGCAAACAAAGATTGGCGAAACTTTTGAGGGCACAATTTCTGGTGTTACTGAAAATGGCATATATGTTGAACTTGAAAATACTATTGAAGGCTTTATTCATATTGAGAGACTTCCTGACGGCAGATATGAATATGATGAAAATCATTATTTAATTAGAGGTAATGGTAAAAATTATAGAATAGGTGATAGACTTGAAATTAGAGTTTTAAGCACTGATATTGTGCTTAGAAGAATTGATTTTGAACTTGCTAATTTCCATAAAGAAATTACAGATGACGGCTCTAATTGTAGAAAAACTGCTGTAAATATTTCAAATAAATCAAATGAAAATAGAGAAATTAGAAAGTTTACAACAAGCGAAAAATCTCATAAAAAATCTAATGGTGGTCAAAGAAAATTTAAGCAAGAAGTTAGAAAATTTAAAACTAAAAATAAATCTAATAATAAATCCAAAAAGAAAAGCCGTAGAAGATAATATCGTTAAAAGATAAAAATATAATAGTATATTAAATTTGTATAAAATTAAATTGGCTTTATAACATTAAAAATAGAAAGTGTAATTATTTAAGTATAATTACACTTTTTTTATTTTTTATAAAATAATAAAGTTATAAAATAAAAAATTATGATATATAAAATTTTCTAAACAATGTTAAAAATATTTATTAGGTATGAAAAATTTGTATAAAAATTAATAAAAACTTAAAGAAAAATATATAATCTCTTAAAAATAATTAAAAAATAAGTAAATCGCTTATAAATTCTACAAATCGTAGACAAATTCTACGAATCGTAGACAAAAAATTAAAGATTTTTCAATATTTTTATTTTATAATAAAGGTATGCAATTTAAAAATTTATTAACAAAAAAATAAATAGTTTTAAATAAAAAATGTAAAGGGAGAAAGATTATGAGTGATTTTGTAATTGAAGAGAACAGAAAAGGAGATAGTATTAAAATTTGAAAGATGTTTTTATGCTGAAAAATATGTAAAAAATAATATAAAGTTTGAAGTTGTTTAAATAAAATTTACAATTTTAATAAAATAATAGATTAAATTAAAAAATAGAAAAAAAAAATAATTTTCAAATCCTTAAAATAAATCCGAAAAAACGGACACTATATATTATATATTATAGTTAGAAATAAGATATATGGGGTTTGAAATTATGGAAAATATTACAAAGTTAGAAAAGAATTTTAATTACAAAGTATTTATGAAAAGATTAAGTGATTCATTATATTTAGGTTATTACATTGAGTCAATTACACTTGAGTATGCGATTATGGAAGATAGATTAATGTCTGTTTTAAAACATAGTAATAATTTCAGTGAAAGCAACCATAACACATTACATAAAAAAATTATTGCTTTAAAGGCTATGAATAAAAAAGAAAATAGCATTTCAAAAGAGTATATTTCAAATGACATTTTAGATTTAATTAATGCTTGGAAAATTAAGAGAAATAAAATGGTTCATAATTTAATGAATAATCAATTTGATTTTGAAGAGATAAAAGAAATGGCAATAATTGGTCAAGAAATTGTCAAAGTGCTAAACAATAAAACAACTTGCTTAAATAGAAAATTTGACAAAATCTATAACTTAAATGCTGCGTAAATTATTAATAAAATTATAAGATTTTATTGTAATGTAAAAAAATTTAAAAATTAAGGAGAAAAAATAATGAAAGAATTTAAAACAAGAATAGAGGAAGATTTAGGTAGTGATTTAATTTTAGAATGTTATGAAGGTGAAGAAACAGATGTTGTTGTGCCAGAAGGCATTACTATTTTAGATAATGCAGCATTTTCATATAAAAATTGTAAAAATATTGAAACTGTAAAACTTCCTAGCACATTAAGAGAAATTTGGAATAATGTTTTCAGTGGTTGTGAAAATTTAAAAAATATTGAAATTCCTAAATCGGTAAATCAAATTGGAGAGTGTTCATTTTGCGCTTGTGCTATTGAAAACATTGTTGTTCCAGGTGAGGTAAAATATATTGAGCCAAGTGTTTTTGCATATTGTAAAAATTTAAAAAATGTTACACTTGAAGAAGGTGTAGAAGAATTAGGTGAACTTTTATTTGAAAAATGTATAAGTTTAAAATCTATTAAGTTGCCAAAATCTTTAAAAATAATTGGCGATGGTGCTTTTTGTGGTTGCGTGAATTTAAAGAGTATTTTAATTTTAGATAACGTTACTGAAATTGGAGAATTTGTTTTCAGTGAAAGTAAAAAACTCACTATCTATACAACAAAAGGTTCTTACGCTGAAAAGTATGCAATTGAAAATAACATTAAAGTTGCTTACTACGAAAATGAAAATTTTGAAAATAGTCTTGTAAACGAAAAGGAATTTGAAATTGATGGAGATGTTTTAGTTTCATATAATGGCGAAAATAAAACCTTTGTTGTTCCTGAAAGTGTAAAGGTTATTGGAGAAAATGCTTTTAGTGGTTGCCTAAACCTAAAAAAGGTTGTGCTTCCAAATGGTGTAACAGAAATTGGGAAAAGTGCGTTCTTCTTTTGTGAAAACTTAACAACTATTAATTTTCCTGAAACTTTGAATGTTATTTCTGATATGGCATTTTATGGTTGTGTAAAATTAAAAGAAATTAATCTTCCAAACTCATTAACAAAAATTGGAAAAAGTGCATTTTATTGCTGTGCTAAGTTAAAAACTTTAACAATTCCTGAAAATATTGAAATAATTGAAGAAGAATCATTTAGTGGCTGTAATGGTTTGACAAGCGTTATTCTTCCTAAAAATTTAAAGGTTATTGAAAAAAAAGCATTTGACTGTTGTTTAAAACTTAAAGATGTTGTTTTACCTGAAACTTTAACTGCTATTGGCGAAAGTGCCTTTGCAAATTCTAAAATTACAGAAATAGTTATTCCTAATTTGATAACAACACTTGAAGAAGGTATTTTTTCTTATTGTAAAAAACTTGAAAAGGTTGTTTTACCTAATAGATTAAAAATAATTGGAGGTAATGCTTTTGCAGGTTGCTCAAAACTTGAATGTGTTGAAATTCCAAATAGTGTAACAACTATTGATGATGGTTCTTTTTTTGATTGTAGAAATCTTAAAAGTATTAAAATTCCAAGCAGTGTAACTGAAATGGGAGAAGGTATTTTTGAAATGTATGAAGATGTTCTTGAAATGCTTTATGTTGATACATCTAAAATGTCATACAATGGTCCAAAAGTAGTTTTAAATATAGAAAAAGGAAGCGTTGCTGAAACTTATGCAAAAGAAAATAACTTAAAATATGAGATTGTTTAGTAGTTTTTTATTTTTGATTAAATAGTATTTAATAATTAATAAAAATTTATATTAAAGAAAAGTTGATAGTTAGATACAAAAGGGGAGAAAATGATTAATTTAATAGGAAAAGTTGTTGTAAAAAGTGATGGAAGTAAACATATTGTTGAAAGTCAAGATGATACTAAAATATATTTTCCTGGAACAAAAGGTTTTGTTTTTAGTGCTTTTTTGCAAGGCTTTATTAGAGCAGAAGATGAGGAACTTCAAAAAGCAATTGAAGATGAATTAAATAATAGTCAAAAGGAAATAAAAGAAAATACAAATATAAATGAAAAAAATATTCCTAGCAGTTTATCAAATTGTGTTGAAAATAAAGAAATAGTTAGCGATTCTTTTTATTGTTTTGATTTTAATGGGGTTATTAACAAATCTCAAAATAATATAAATCCTGCTATTTTAGTATTTGATAAATTTATTTTCAATGTAAACAATTGGCAGGATTGTTTAAAAATCTTTTATTATTTATATTATAAAGATGTTAATCCTACTTTTATTGATAAACTTGTGAATAATAAAGATGCTGCTAAGTCTTTTAAAGGTTATTTAATTGTAGATTATTATAAGATGCTTTCAAGTTGTGTTAAATTTAGTAATACTCTATATGTTAAATTTTTTAATATAGACACAATTTATAATATTGATTTAATGTTTGCTTTTATTAAAAAAACAAAAAATAAGAAATTTAAAATTTATTACTTAGATTCTAAATATATTGCAGATGAAAATAAGATAAATGAAATTATAAAAGAACTCCAAAATCAAGATAAAAGATTAATAGAGAAAAATACAAAACATTTTATTTCACATATTAATGGCGAAATATTATCAGAAAAAGAAAAACTTATAATTAAAGTTAATAGTGAGTTTGACAAAAAGATATTCCTTGGGGATATCGTTTTATCAAGTGAAGAAGAAAGTTTATTGAAAGATTTAGTTAGAAATGAATTAAAAAAATGTGTTTCAGATAATAATTTTTTTAGACCTGAAAATGAAAAAGTGTTTGCTGTTGGTCTTGTTAAGTTTGCAATGAAATATTATAGTAGTAAAACCTTTTGGCCATATTTTAAAACTGAATATGGTATTGAAATAGGTTCTAATTATCAATTTAAAATCCATGATGCTTTTGAAAGTATTATGAAAAAGTATAATAAATTTTATGATGAGAAAAATAGGATAAAAATTGATAACATTACTTTGCATGGTTTTGTATCTGATAAATGTGCACCACAATTTTTTGATTATTTGTTTCATTTTTGGAAAGTTGATTTGTTTAGAAATATTGAAAATATTAATAGTGAGTTTGGAAAAACTAGTTTTGAAAAATTAGTGTCTAATATTACGAAAAATTATCAATTACAAGATGTAATGAGTCATACGGCTCTTGCATTTAAAATGGATAGTAGAGTTTGCAGTGAAAGAACAAAATATATCTTAACATTAATTGATAAATATTTTTATAATCCAGATGAAATTGTTGAATCAAATAATAGACTAATATCATTATTAATAAATTGGTTAAATGATAAAAAAAGTGCATTTTCTAAGGAAATTGCTGGAAAAAACAAACGCTCTTTTGACAAAAAGAAAGTATTATTATTATCATCTCCTCAATTATATATAAAATTTTCGTCTTACTCTTTTTCTATAAAAATGCCGAGAGAAAAGATTCTCGATTATTCATTAGATAATTTACCATATTGGAATATTTATATTGATTCTGAGTTTTATGGTAAATATGAACCAGAAGTTTTAGAGGGTAAAGTTGGAATTTATACTGATGAATTTGAAGTTGATTTACCTAGTAAAGATGTTTTAAAAGAACTTGTTTTTGAACTTACCGATGGAATAAAAAAATATAAAAAATTTAAAATTTCTAGTGATGAATTTAGATTTTTTAATGGTGATGGAAAACAAATAGACTATATTAATGGGGTATTACAAGAAGGTTTAATTTCTTGTATCTCAGAAACAAAAAATGCTCCTAATATTTTATCAAAAACTAGCGAGATTAATAGTTTTGGAAATTTGTATATTACCACTTATCAAGCAAAAAAATTTGACATTATGATTTTGCCTAATGGTAGGGTAATTCAAATTGGTAATAAGATAGATGAGGGGATTTGTGGTAATAATGAAATAAATGCAGTTTTTACCAAAATAGATAATAAAAAGGTTAAAATTTATAATAAATTACCTAAAATTTTATTAAAAATTAATAAATTAAAACTTTCTGGAACTATTATAAAAATTATAAAAAACAGCAATGAAATCTCATTTAAAAAATTAATAAATGAAAAATTTTATGAACTTAAAATAGAAGAAAGTATTAATGATGTTTATGCATATATTATAGATTTAAACGATTATGTAAGTGAAGATGGAATTTATCAAATAGTAATTAATTCTCCTAACAGAAATGATTTAGTATATGATATTTGCTATTTAAAAAATTTAGATTTTAAATTTGATGGTGCTCCATATATTTTTACTACTTATGCATCAATTTCTTTCTCTCAAAATTCAAATATTGAAATTGATAATGATAATTGGATATTAACAAACAATAATAAAAGATTAATAATTGACTTTGATAAAGATAGTTTAAATTTTTCAAACAAGGTAAGTGAGAATTTTATTATTCTTAATTATTTAACTAAAACAGATAAGATAAAATTATATTTTGAAATACCAGCGTTTAGGTGGAGTTTTGTAGAAAATGATTGGCATTATAAATTACCTAACGATATTTCTATTAAAAATATTCCAAATAAAATTTATGTTTCAGGTCCTTTTAATTTTATGGATAAAATCACCAATATAAGCATTGAGGGCGACTTTATTTATGATAGTGAGAGTGAAATTTATTTTAATAAAATAAGTAATAAAGATTATTATTTTGCTTATTTTTCAAATATAAGTTCATGGCTTAGTTATGATTATGATAGTAGACTTGTAAATTTAAGTATAAACGGAAAAAAATATAAATTTTTAAATATTATTTGTAGAAGCACAGTTAAATCTTATAGTTTAATGGGTGATTTTAAAAATAAAAAACTATATGGCTTTTTTGATATTGTAGGAGATTCTGATT
>JAFTMY010000056.1 GCA_017452165.1 Clostridia bacterium
CAATAAATTATCAATTATATTATATATTAATATAATATAAAATTCAATAGCATTTTTAAAATAAATTTAATACTTATTAATATTAAATATTGTATTATTTATTAATTATTTTTTAAATAATATTTTAAAAAACTGATAAAAATAATAAAAACCGCAAAAATGATAGTAATTTTAACAAAAAATACTATTATTTGCAGTTTTTATTAATATTTTATTATATTCTGATTATTGTATTTCAAATTTAATTTTGTTATTTTTTGCGTATTCTTCTGCAATGCTTCCAGCAGGTGTATAGATAACTAAGTTATCACAATCATCAAACGCTCCTTCAGATATATATTTTACACTTGCAGGAATTTCTATTTTTTCTAGTTTTTTACAATCAGCAAAAGCATCATAATCAATTTTTCTAATACCATTTGGCAATACAATTTCTTTTAAATTTTCACAATCTTCAAACAACTTTTTAGAAATCTTTTTTAATCCAGCAGGAAGAGTTACCTTTTCTAAGTTTTTACAATCTTCAAAAGATTCTTTACCTATTGATTCGACACTATCAGGAATAATTAATTCCTTTAAACTTTCGCAGTGGTAAAAAGCAAAATCACCAATAGTTTTTACTCCATTAGGAAGTTCTATTTTCTCTAAATCTTTGCAATTTGCAAAAGCATAATTTCCAATAGTTGTAAGATTATAAGGGAGTCTAACACTTTTAAGTTTTTCAGAATTTTCAAAAAGATGGTCACTTATTACTTTTACTCCGTTTGGGATAGATATATTTTTGTGGTCTCCAAAATATCTTGAAAGAATACCACCTGTTATAATTTCAAATTTTACATTTTCCATTTTTTACCTCATATGTGGTTTATTTAACTAATAGTTAGTCATAGATAAATTATAATATACAATACTGTTGTATGTAAATTAAAAATTAATTTTTTTATAGAAAATTTTAGTATTAAATGAAACATAATAATTATAGAAATAATGAAATCTTATCCGAAAAAACGGATATTAAATTCGATATAATAAGATTGTTTAATAAAATAATTAGAGGTGAGATATGGAAAAAACATTCCCAAGTATTTATATAAAATCAATTAAAATACAAAAATTTAATAAGATAGATAACTTTGAATGTAAAACAAAAAAACAAATTGTAATTTTAAGAGAAAAAGAAAACACATTTTATCTAAAAGATTTGATAGATGCAGTAAAATGGTGTTTTTGTTTAAAATCAACAGGCGAGTGTTTTGAAACTGTCTTAAAACAAGAAAAAACTTCTGTTAAAATTACAGCAAAGTGCGGTTCAGGTGATGTAACATTTTATAAAGAACTTTGCAGAGGGAAGGAAAAATATATTGTGTCAAGAACAAGACAAGATTTTAAAAATTATAGAAGAATTTGTGAGGCTCTTTATGACCAAGTTGCATCAGATTTATTTTTTATAAGTGAAGATGATAAGTATAAAAACATCAAAAAATTAATAAGTGAGTGTGCAGTAAAAAGTATTGATAATAAGTCTATTATTACCGATTCACCAAGAGAAGAAATTAATGGTGAACTTGAATTGCAGTCAAATATCATAAAAACAAAAGATGACAGCAAACTTATATTTGATAAGAAATTTGATGCTCATTTTGTTAAAGATAATAGAATAGTTAATCTTACAAAATATAATGAAAATGATGAAAAACTTAGAGCATATTATACAAAACTTGTGTGGAATAAAGTTATTACAAAACTAAGCAAAATTAATATTGAAGATGCTACTTATTCAATTAATAGACCACCTATATTTTTTGACAATATTCATTCTCAAATAGATGAAGAACAATGTAAAATAATTTATGAAAATATCTATAATTTATTTATTGATACTATTAATCCATATCAAGTTTTCATTATTGATAAAAATGAAGTAAGTAGTGAAGTTCTATCTAAAAAGACAAATAATATTATTATAATAGATTTTAATAATTAATAAAAAAAGTATTACTGTTTTAGTAATACTTTTTTTAAAAAATGCATTGTTTTATTAAAAAGTGATAAAAATATTTAAAATTTTAAGATAAATATTTAATATTTTGCGTTTTTTATATGCTAAGAGATGATAAAAGAGATTGTTCGTTTGTGTAATCATTAACTGGTTTAGATTGAGTTTTAGATGCGACTTCTAAAATTGTTTTTTCTAAATCTTTAGGCATCTTATAAGGAATGATATTATGAATAATGTAATCTTTTCCGTTTTCTCTATACTTGCCAGCGTTATTATTGTATACTATATGATTTTTAATAACTTCTTCTATTATTTTTAAATCTTGCTCATTTTTTACTGTTTTTGCAACTTGGTGAAGCGCTTTGACAACAGCAGTAGATTTATCGTATTTTCCAATTAATGATAAAAATTCAGCAGTGCTGTCAATTCCATAGTATTCAGCATTATTAACAAAATATTTTCTTTTCATTTTTGGTAACATTGTAACACCTCTAATCTTATTGATGTAATTATAATATAGTTGTTAAATTAAGTCAATATTAAGTTTTTAAAATTTATTAAAGAAAATTTTATTAAAAAGTGAAAATTTACAGTAAATTAATAAAAAAATATAAATTTTGCGTTTTTTATTATTTGACAAAAGCAGTAAATGATATTTTATCATTATTTTTACCAATGATATACTCACCATTTTCATTTACTATTGATGATACAATAATGTTGTCATTAAGTAAACATTCGCTTAGATAATTAATTTCAAAATGAGTAAAAATCTTATTTTCAAGGGTATTAACGACGAGATTTGCATAGTTTGTGTTGTTCATATGTTTGTTATGGTCAAGGTCTGAAAAACGCACGCTGTGGGTGAATTTTTCTGTTTGTTCTTCAGTTGGTAAAATTATTTTAGTAAATTTTTCAGGGTAGTTAACATCTAAACAGTATTCGCCAATATAATTCACATTTTCTGTTCTTTGCAATGTTCTATTTACAGTATCGATAACACACCATTTGCTTGTGCCTATAATTAAAACTTCTCCATCTTCACTTGTGATTTTTAAATCACGGTCAAAGTCAATTCGTCCTTTTTTTTGTGGCCATGTTTCAACAATAACTGTTTGATTTATTTTTGGCATTTTTATAATGTCAAATTTTACTCGACTAAGTACCCAGTATAAATTTTGTTTTAGCATTGTTTCAAATCCAACACCTATTTCTTCTGCATGTATTGATGCAACATCTTGAAAAATACTAAAAAGTGATTTTGCATTTAATCTATTGTTGAAATCAAAATAACTATTATATAGAGTTATTTTTGTTGTATATTTCATTACTTCCATAAATTTTCTCCTAATTTTTATTATAGCATAAAGTTTTGTAAATTGTAAATAATCTTAACTTTTAAATGATAATATGTTACAAAGATAGTGTTTTGATAAATAATAGACAAAAGGTAATTTTTGTGTTAAAATTAAAATAGAAATTTATGTAATTTAGGAGAAAATTTGATGAATACAAAACGAGTTATTATTTTAGATTTTGATGGAACATTTTATTCAGGAGAAAAAGTATTTGATTTACTTCCAGAATATTTAGAAAATCATAGAAGAGAAATTTTATCGGGTCTCACTGATGAACAATATGAAAAGGTCTCAAAAGAGAATCCAACTTGGCATACTGCATATCACGGCTCAGAAATTGTTAATCATATTTATAGTTTTAAGGAAAAATATCCTGAATTTAATATTACTATTGATGATTATTGGAATTGGCAAAACATTAGACCAGACCCAATTGCTATTGATGAAAATGAAGTAGTTTCTCCTAAGTTTATTGAAAAACTTTGCAAAGATTATCCAACTTATGTTGTAAGCAACTCTTCACCAACTCACTTAAATTATTATTTTGAAAAACTTGGAATAAAAGGAGAGTGGTTTGTTGATGTTATTAGTAATCACTTTATTGCTGAGGATATGACTAAAAAACATTATTATAAAGATATTTTAGATAAGGAAAAGTGCTTACCTGAAAATACTTTTGTATTTGGTGATAGTATAGAGAGTGATTTAAAGCCAGCAAAGGCGCTTGGAATTAATACATATCATGTAACAAATGCATTAAAACTTGAGGAAATAGTAAATAGCGCAATTGAGCAAAGTTTAGCAAATGAAAATGAAGTTCAAATGAATAAATAAAAGTTAAAAAGACATACCAAAATGGTATGTCTTTTATATTCAATTAAAAGTTTTATTAATGGTAATGTGATTATTAGGCAATGATGTTTGTTGTTGAGTTTTTAGAATCAATAAACTTAGATTCTAAAAATTTCTTTAATTCAAAAGGATTTTTAGCAGATTCAATATAAATATTGTCCTTTCCTACAATATCAATGGTAACAGTTCCGTAATTAAATATTCTACCAAATAATGATTGATTTACACTAACTGAAACAACTCCTGCAAAAGTTATTTGCTTTTCATTTCTACTTAAAATACCAGTTTTTTCTTTTATACAAGTGTCATAAATTTCTACAGTTTCTTTTGCATATTTTAATATATCGCAAATTATAAAAATTACAGGAATAATTAACCAAAAAAATAAAATTCTTAATATTGTAAAACTAGGCACGATTGATTTTTTTACAGTATACAAAGTTTCCATAAGTCCTCCTTAAATATAATAAATTTATTATAATCTTACAAAAGTAAGAAATCAAGTAATTTTCTTACATTTGTGAGAATAATACAAAGTTTCTTACATTTGTGAGATACTAAAAATATGAAAACTTATTTTAAAGATAATTTAAAGTTGCTTAGAATTGAAATGGGAGTAGGTCAAGTAGAACTTGCAAAAGCAATAGGTGTTAGTAAAGGGATTATTAGCCTTTGGGAAAATGGACTAAGAGAACCTAATATGTCATCGCTAATTTGCTTAGCAGACTACTTTAAAGTATCCATTGATTTTTTAGTGGGCAGAGAACAATAGTAAATAAAAGTCTATAAAAAGAAAAGAAATAATAAAATATATAAAATAAAAAGTTATAATAATATAAATATAAAATTATAAATAAAAAATGAAAAATTTATAGACTATAAATTATAAAAATTAAAGTAAAAAAGTTATAAAATTATAAATAAAAAAATACGCAAAAAATCCTTTGCGTGTTTTTTTATTTTTAATTATTTGTTTTTGTTGAAATATTTTTCGATTGTGTTATTATTAAATCTCGAAATATTGTAAGCGTAAGGGAAATTCATTGCTATACAAAGTTTTGTTGAGTAAGATTTATTTTCATCAAGTCTAAAAAATTCATCAAAGTTATTGCCATAGCATTTTTTTGCAACATCTTTTAATTGTTTTTGAATAAGTATTTGGTAAAGAGCAAAATAAGATGTTACATTTTCGATTTGATTATCAAATATTGAATCATCAGCGAGTATAGAACAATGGGTAATTCGATTTCTATATAATCTAATTAAATTTAAATAGTTATTAGTGCAGTTTAAGTTGTTATCAGTTATAACATATTTTATATAATCTTTTTCAAGTAAGGATTTAATTTGTTTATAAGACCTTGCGTTTTCATTAGGTGAAAATTCGAGATAGTCTTTTAAAACTGATAGGTTAAATAAAACATGTTGCTCAGGATTATCAATTGGAGAAACATCATTAATATTGTTAATATTTTTATATAAATTTTCATAATCTTGAATTTGTATAAGATATGAAGAATTAATAGCCATTAAATTTTTAACAACTTGATAGCAGACATTAAAGTATAATGAAACTATTGATTTGTAATTAAAATTTGTATTCCCGAAAATTGAATCAGATAATTTTTTAAATGATAAATTACAAATTTCATTTACAAGCTCATTAAGTTCAGATTTCTTTATTAAATAATTATCACTATTAATTGTTAAGCCACTATTTTTAAAGTCTTGATAAATTCTGGATAAATATTTATGCATAGATTCTTTTTCTTTTTTTACTGAAAATTTATTAGGGATTTCCTCGTTTGGATTAAGTCCAAGCATATTATATAACACAAAATTAACAATATTTTTTTGTTTTGCAATTTTAATACAAATAGAAGTATTTGAATAATTTGACAAATATTGAAATTGTTTAGAAACAAACACTTCATTTCTTAAAAATTGTTTAAGTGGTTTTACTTCCCTGTTTTTTGAAGATTTAACAACTATATTATTTTCATTTTTTTGTAAAGCGGTATTGAAATTGTCATAAGAATAACCTTGTGTATCAAAAGCATCAAAAATCTTTTTAAGTTCAGAATTATTGATATCAGTTTTTTCTATGCTATCTTTAAGTCTTAAACTTCTAAGAAGTTGAAGGTATTTAATTTGTTCTTTAAAATCATTTCTTACATTGATAAAATTATTATAACTTTTAAATGTATCGAGATTTATATCAATGTTAGAAATTCGTGCAATTGTAAAAAGTTCACTAATAGATTCACATTTGTTGATTAATTGAGCATAAAAGTCATTTGCTTCTTTTTTAGTTAAAAATTTTGAAAATACATAAAGTAAATTGAAAAATTCATTTTTGTTATTTTGTTTTAATTTAAATTGATGATTTTTAACCTTAGGAGTAATTTTTCCAACATTATTTAAAACGATATTTTTAAGTTTGTTGATTTCACTTTCTTTTGCTTCAATAAAATCACTTGCAAGTGTTAAGTAAACATCGTCTTTTTCTTCATCATTTGAACATTCTTTTAATTTTATAATGGTTTCTTGAAGAATCTTTGAATCTTTAAAGTGTTTAAAAAGTATAAAATTGAGAAGAATTCTAAACTTGTTTAAAAATTCAGATAATATAGTTGATTCTACATTTTTTCCATAGTCTTGAAGTTCGGTTATTTGTTTTCTAATTTTTTCAATAGAGATGCCAAGGTTTTTGTTTGAATCATAGGTTATATATTCAAAAAATTCATCAAATATATTTTCATCATTATATAATTCACTTAAAATACTTAAATATTTTGAGTTGTTTTTTGCAAAACTATTTTCATATTTTTTCACATCTTGTAAAGCGATAAAATTCAAATTTGAATATTTATAACAATTATAATCAGAAATATCAAGTTTATTATGGACTGAAAACTGTCTTATTATAGAAATAAGTTTTAAATAATCAAAAAGAACTTCATGTTCATTTTTTGAAAGAATTTCTTTATTAAAAATTTCTTTCATTAAATCATTGTTTTTTAGTTTTTTATTTAATTTGCTTTCGTATTTCTTTTTAAAATTTTTATTAAAACCATAGGAATAAAATGTATCTGAATCTTTTAAAATATTTTCAATATCAGTTAAGTTTTTTTCATCTTTTAAATAATTCTTAACTGGGTTTTGTAAAAATGTTTCAACTTGATTTCTTTTTTCATCAATAATATTTTTTACTGCATTTTGTAAAATTTTTGATAATTTAGGTTTGTAATTTTGAAAGTCTTTTATAATACTTCGAGCATATAAAATACATTCTAAATAATTAATATGTTTATCGAGTAATCCAAATTTTATTAAAGCATTTTTCATAGCAGGGAATAAAACATTGTAAAAGCGATTCTTTTTTTCTTCATTATTATCTGAATATTCATCAAAGGTAACAAAAGTTGGGATAGTTCCAATTTCATCAAAAGTTTTAAGAGTTGCTTCTCTATCTTCTTTTGATATTGCATTAAGTGAAAAGATGATATGATTGCAGTAATTTGCAATAATTCTTCTTAAATCCTCATAATTTTGATATATTTGAATTTCAATATTATTTTCATTAGATATGTTTAACTTTTCTTGTGCGAATGATTTTGTCTTAACTTTTCTAATTAAAGATTCTAAATTATGTTTTTTATATTTTTTAGATAATGTAAATCCTGAGTCGTTTTTTATGTTAGTAAATTCAACAAAATTGTTTTCATATTCATTGTAATTAATAACATTTAATAGTTTTTCAATATCGTCGTATTCAGCATTAAAAAGTAGAGAAGTTTCTTTGGAAAAAGAGTTTTCTGCTATAATTTTGTTTTTATTGTAGTGAATAGATTTTATTCCTATTCTTTTTATTTTAGAAGTATTTTTTTTCATATTATCCTCCTTTATTTATAATAACACATTTTTCATTATATATAAACAAAAAACACCAATAAAATTGGTGTTTTTTTTGTGAAAAAAAATAATTCGATTGTAGTCGAATCATTTAAACAATTTTAGATAGTACTAAAATTAATCACCCAAATGTATCAGCATATGAGTTGTTTTAGACCTATGCAATTTTAGATAGTACTAAAATTTAGTTGTTACTTATGTAGACACAAAAGCAGTTTTAGACCTATGCAATTTTAGATAGTACTAAAATATCAAAATTACATTTGTAGGAACGATATTTTTATCGATAAAAATATTATATCATAAAAAATAATAGTTGTAAAGATTTTTTATAAGAAAAATTAAAAATCTTTACAAATTTTGTTTAATTTATAACGCTAATTTCTGTGTATGAGTAAAGGTCGTTTTTCATATCTGAGATGGCGAGAATTGGGGTTTCGTAGTGAGATGAAAGGGTGGTTGTAATCCATTGTCCTTCACAGTCTTTTATAGACTCATTATCTTCTGTAATAAATACAAACTCACTTTTTGCGACCATATAAGAAGAGGATAGTTTGTCATGAAAAATGCAAAATCTTTTATATCCGTCATTAGAGATAAAGATGTGATAAGTGTTGTCAGGAATAGAGGTTTTTTGATTTATAAAAAGATAGTTTTCAATAGCAATTTTCTCGACTAAACTATCTATTTCACTAGAATATTTTTTTAGTGGATTTTCATCTTCTTCGTGCTTTTTATAAAAGGCACTTATCTCATCTTCACTTAAATTCTCTTTTTTAAAAAACTCAAAAATTTCCTTATTATTATCATTTAATAAGTCATTTTTAAGGTTTTCTGATAGTAAATTGCAGTTTTTTATTAAATTTTCATATTCTTCATAGGTAAATGGCTCAATTTTAATAAACTCAAAAAAGTTAAAAATTTCATCGACAAAATCACAATTTAAGTGCATCGCATATATTAAATATTCAATCTTTTGTTTGTCTAGTGCGTTGCCATAATTAAATGCTTGGTTGTCTTCAAAAAAGTTTTTATATGGGGTTTGTATGTGTGTAGAAACAGAGTATTTAATAGTTCCATACATTCTGAAATGATGTTTCATTGTTTTTATAATTTTGCGTTTTTCCTTTTTTGAAAAATTATTATGAGTTTTAAAAAAGTTTTCTTTTTGTCTTTTAAATTCCTTTCCTAAAACTAAATATTTCCATTTATAATTATTTGAATAAACATTACTTATAAAAACAAAAACAAAAGTTAAAACATAAGAAAAACAAAGAATAACAGCAGTTATAAATAAATAATCATCTATAAGCATTGCAAGTGATGATAAAAACATAACAAAAGTAATAAGTGAAAGTATTGCAAAAATAATTGCTTTTGTTTCAGTTTTAAGTTTTTTAATCATAACTTATTTTCTCCATTTTTATTATTTTTTTTGCTCTTTTTATTAGTTTAGTAACATACTCGCTTTTTATTTTTCTATACTCTTTTCTATCTGTAATTCCACTACTTAAAATCTCATTTTTATAGTTAGAGTAGGCAAGGGCTTCGTTTTCATTACTTAGTAAATAATTTTTGAGAATTATAAATTCATTATATCTTTCGCTTCTAAGCATTGCAAGATGGATATGAACATCACCGTCTTTTGTTTCGTTTTGACTTGATGCAAAAAACTGGTAAAATTCAGTCTTGCTATTTGTGCTACCAAAGTATCCGTTTTTAGATAAAATTTCAGCAAATTTTTCATACTCACACTTATCTTTAAAACCAACTAAAATATCAATTATGTTTTTGCCGACCATATTAGGAATTGCTGTTGAACCTACATGGTCAATGTGGGCGCTAGTTCCTAAAATATCCTTTAAACTTTTAGATATCTGGTTGTAAATTTCTTTATTTTTTTCAAAATCTTGAATTATAAGTTCAACCATATTTTTCCTTTAATATATAGTTTATTAATTGTGGTTTAGATAAATTTAATCTAAATCGTTGCATTTATCTGCATCAATTGCTAAAACAATAAGCAAAACATTTAAAGCATCTTCATTATTTGTGTCGATTATGTAGGTGTCAGTTAATGTAAAAATTTTCTCGTTTATGGTTGCAACGATTTCGCCATTTCTAGTAACGTTGTAGTTTAATGCCCAAATGTCTCCGTTTACGTCGTAATTTCCTAAATCAAAAAAATATTTAGGTTTAAAAAATGTAAATTTTTTCTTAACTTGACCAATTTTTGAACCATTGTTAAAAACTTCAAAAGTGGGCATAATTGTCATAACTTTTTCTCTAACACAGCCAACTTCATTTTCATTTGCATCATAAATTACAAATTTGTGTCCCCAAGAAAGTTTACCTTTTACAGTAAAGACAATATTATCATTTTCATCATAAACATTATAAGAGTCAAACCAAGATAAAAGTTTTTGTTTAATTTTTAATTTCATAAATTTTTCCTTTTAAAGCATTATAATTATATAATAAAAAATTAACACTAAAATTTCAAATAAAATATAGTATTATAAAAAACAAAAATAAAAATCATAGAGTTTTCAATGATTTTTATTTCTATTTATGACTTTTATTTTTCTATTCTTTTATTTTAATAACAAAGTCTTGGTCGTAGTAGTCAAGGGTTGCCATTTTGTATAGTCTATCAAATTTATCGTCATTTTTTTCAATTTTTGCGTGGTCTCTTAAATCTTGTCTAACATAAGAACTTTCAACAAAATTTATAAAATGCTGTGGGATTTCATCATAAAAAGTAGGCTCATTTTTACTGATGAACATAAAATCCCAAGACATAGGGTATTTTTTTTCAAATTCATTAATTTGTGAAATATTTGGTGTCCAAAGATATTTATTATCTTGCTCGGTTAGAAATCCAAGTTCAAATTCTCTAAAAAATAAATATACTTTTTTCATAATAATCTCCTTATATTTATATTTTTATAACTATTCACTAAAAAAGTTTATTATTGTTTTTGCACCAGGATAGTTTTTATCTAGCATTTCATCAATCACTTTTTGTTCGTCATAATTAAACTTATTTTGAGTGATTGAAATTTTGTCATTTTCAATATTTAAAATTACATAATTAGCAGGGGAACGAACTCCAAGTGAGCCAACACAGACAAACGTTTTATTATCTTGTTTTATAATACTTGGTGTGTGATTGTGCCCAAAAAAGATATAGTCAGCATCAATATTATCATCAAAGATTTTAGCCGTTAAATTACTTGGTTTATGCCTTCCATCAGGATTATTTGCCACTTTTTCAGCATTTTCCCATAAAAAATGCGAAAAATAAAACTTTTTTCCGTTATTATTAATACTAAAATCTTGTTTTAAAGTTTTTAAATAATTTTTATTATCTTCGGTTACAAGTTTTCTTATATATTCAAGATGCTCTAAAAAACCACTATTAATATTTTGTTTTTCGTTTTCTGAAATACCATGCGCACAGTATACATCATGGTTACCTTTTAAAACAATATCATTAGTGTTTTTTAATAAATTAATGCACTCATTAGGATAAGGACAAAAACTAACTATATCACCTAAAAAAATTCTCATATCAGCGCTTTTATATTCACTATGATTTATCAACTCTTCAAGTGCATATTTATTTCCGTGAACATCACTATAAATTAGTATTTTCATAAAAAAATTTCCTTTGAATTTTCTATATTGATTTTAGTTTTATTTTTAAAGATTGTCAAATAATAAATGCATTTAAGAATATATCTTAAAATAAAATATAATTTATTATAATTTGTATTAAAAATAATAATATGATAAAATAAAATTAAGTATCAAAATAAAGGGTGGTTTATGAATAAAATTAGGGCTGTAATTTTTGATTTTGATGGAACATTAACAAAATCAAATGAAAATATTTGGAAAAAATTATATTTAAAACTAGGGTTGTTAGTAGATAAAAATTCAAATTATTATAAATCTTATATTGATTTTATTAATAAAAAATATGACTATCATAGTTGGGTAAAAGTCAATGAAGATGATTTTAAAAAAGGTGGTTTGACTGAGTCTATTTTTTATGAAATAGCAGGGGAGTATGAATTATTTAATGGTGTTATTGAAACTATAAAACTGCTAAGAAAACAAAATATAAAACTATATATTTTAAGTGGTAATTTTGTTCAAGCAATAAAATATATTCTTGGTGAAAATAAAGATTATTTTAACGATGTTTCTGCAAATAATATTTATTTTGATAATAGTAGTTTTATAAAGGAAATAACACCAACAATTTATGACTTTGAAGGAAAGGCCACATATATTAAAAACATAATGATTAATGAGAATTTATCACCTGAAGAAGTATGTTTTGTTGGCAATGGTGATAACGATATTTATGCTTACAGGGCAGGTGTAAAAACTATTTGTATTAACCCAGTAAATGCAAAAGAAGATGATGAGATGATTTGGTCTAATGTTATAAAAAACTGCAAAAATCTTGAAGAAATCTTAAAATTTATAGTAAAATAATATAATTTTTATGAAAATTATGTATTTTTTGCGAAATTTTAATAACTAAAAGGAGTCGTTTATGTCACAAAATTTATTTATGAAGACTTAAATTTTTATGGTGGACAAGAACAGTCTAGTGATGATTTTTTTGCAAAACAAGAAAAGACAAAAAAGCGAATAAAAATTGCAGTTATTAGTCTTTCTTTGTTTGTTATTATAGTAAGTGTTTTTGCATTTAATTATTTTTTTAATATATTATAGAATAATAATTTTCAGTCTTGAAATTTTGCTATGTATTTGTTATAATATTTTTGTATTATTATAAAAGAGGTGCTTTTATGGCAGATAACTTAGATATAAATTTAACTAAAGAAAGAATTTCAGAAATGGAAGACAGACTTTATGATGTAAATAAAGAACTTAAAAATTTAGAACAGAAGAAAAAAGAAGCACATGATGATTCTGTTTTTGGGCTTTTTCAAATGTCATCTCCAGCACTTCGTTCTTTTGGAACTTATAATTATCTTACCGGTGTAGATGAGGAAGAAAGTTTAGATTCAAGAATAAAGAAACTTAATAAAGAAAAGAATAGATTAGAATTTGATATTGATCAAGAAAAATTTAATTTGAAAATGCAAATTGAAGAATTTCAGTATAAGCAAAGACCTGAGGCAAAATTAATTGTAACAAAAGACGGAATCTTTATTGATGGCGATGAGAGAAAATTTAATCTTGTGTCTTGGGCAGAGCATAGCATTAATATGTATAAAAACACATACCACAATATGATGAGTTCAAATGAAGTTTTGGAGTATCAAGTGATAAAAAATGGGATACCTGCTCGTGTTAAAGGTTTAAATCTTCCAAAAGCAACAAAAGAAAACATTGCTGAACTTGATAAGTTGAAAATAAAAGGCTTAGAGTTTGATTATGTGATTATTGACGATAAACTTGTTGTTGATAAAGATGTTATGACAGATGCAATTAGGGTTTGTGAATCATTAGTTGGTTACTTTAAAGAAGATATTACAAAGGTTAAATCAAAATATGATAATTTTACACCTACATTTATAGGTAAAGTTTTTAAAAGTGTTGGCAGAAAACAAAAAAGTAAAAGAGATTCAAATCTTCAACAAAGTGAACTTCATTTCCAAAAACAAATTGAAACTTATCAAAATAAGATAAAGTTGTATAAAAATGTAAAAGAAAAATATTTTGACCCAGCAGTGCCAATTATTGAGGATTTTGGCAAATTGAGAGAACTTGCTGAAAATTCATATTATGTAAAATTGTTTATAAATGAAAGAGAAGATTACGAGAAAAATATTGAAAATCATACAATTTTAAAGGCAACAAGTGATAATTCAATTAGTTCTTCTTTAAGTGCAGTAAAATACTTTTTAGATACAAATGGATTAAAACTCAATAAAGAATCAATTTATGAAGCAATTTATAATAGTAAATATCATCAAGAACTTGCAACTGAAATTAAAAATGCAACTGGTTATAAAGCACCTAAAAAGTCGCTTAATGTAAAAGCAGTTGAGTCAAGTGAAAAAGGAAGAGAATTTTAAAAATAAATGAGAAATTTTATTTTGTAAAATGGAGATTTTATGAAGAAAAATAAGAAAAAAGAGATTGTTGAAAAAAAACCATTTGAAGTTGATGAAGAGTTTTTAGATGTGGCAGATGCGATTCTTACAACTATTGATAATTATAGATATTTCACAATTAAACCAGTTAAGGAAACTGCTTATAAAAATTTAAAAATGAAAGAACTTGTGCAACTATTTGAAGACGAAAATTTTTATAAATACAGCAAGAAACAAATTTGTGAAATATGCACTGAACTTGTTAAAAGACTTGCAAGGAAAATTTCAACAATTCCAAGCATAATTGTTCCAAATAAAGACCCGGAATCAAATTATTTAATGTTTGCAGAGTCAAAAACCAATAAAATTGCGATAAATTTTGAAGAATTTACTAAAAGATATACTGAAGAACCACACCCATTTCTAAAGGCTGAAAATGTTGGTATTCATTATCTTCACTCAATTATGCATGAACTTTATCATACATTGCAAAATTATAATTTTTATAAGTTTTTAGAGGGTATGCCTTACGAAAAAGATACAATATGTTCAACTTTTCAAGATGTTTTAAGTGGAACATATTTAATGGAATTTGAAGATGAAGAAGATACAATGACTCTATATGATGCAGACCTTGATGAATTAAATGCAAATATGTTTGCTGCAAAAATGATGGACAAGTTTATAGAAAAAGAATACTTCAAAAACCCTGAAGAAGTTAATAAAATCGCAAAATATATTAATGCTTTAGTTTGTGATAATTATAGTAAGGAAGCCATTAGATTTTCAAAAAAATGTTATCGCAATAATAAAAGAGTTTTATCGAGAATTCAAGAATTAGAGGATAAAGATTTAGTTTGTGGTAATTCTGAATTTAAGGGTCAAGTGCTTTTGACAGAAGAAGAAATTTTGGTTCTTAAAAGTGTTTATCAGTTTGTTTCAGGTCTTGATATGAAAAAATATCAATCAAAGATGCTAGACGAAGTTATTAGATACGAGCAGGAGTTTAGTGCTTTTGCCCTTGGTAAAACTGACGAAGAACTTGGCTTTATTGATGAAGATGAACCAGAAGACATTGAGTTAGAAGAAGATGAAAATTCTAATGAAAATGAGCAAGAAAAAGAACCTGAAAAGTAAATATTAAAATTTTTCATATAATTTTATCACTATGTAGAAAATAGTAATATTTAAAATATAAAAAGGTTGAGAATATTTTTCTCAACCTTTTTGTATCTTCAATTTTTATTTTATATTTTTTTGTGGTTTTAAAAATTAATATAAACAAATATCAATAATTTATTTTAAATTTATTACTCATTGCTTTTTTCGATTTCAAAAATTGGCTCTTTTGTTAAGCCTTTTTTATGATTAAAGTTTTTTGGAGTAGAGATGTAATTATTTTCCACTGCTTTTCTGACTCTTGAGTTTAATTCTTTAAAATCTTTACCATCAAGAAAATAATACATATTAGGGTTCTTTTTTGCTTCAAAACTTTTAACTAAATGATTTAGTTTTAAAGCATTTGATGTTATATGAATAAATTTATTTTCATCTTGGATTGCTTCTGCTTCAAAGTTTTTAAGTAGTATTTTTCCATTAGAGTCAATGATAATATAATCTACTTCGCCATAGCCGTCAATATGTCCCATATATTTATCAACTGAATTTTCCCATGCTAGTTTATTTATAAACTCTCTGTCTTCTTCAGTATTGAAAAGTTGTGTTTTGTGCCACTCTGGGGCATTATAACCAGCCTGTCTTTGTTTTAGTTTAAACATAACAAAAACACTTTCATTTAGTTTAGATTTATCAAAAGGGAAGTATTCTTTTTTGTCTAAAAATTTATAATCTACCATAAATTCACCGCCAAATTATAATTCATTTATATATCATAATAATAAATCATTTTTAAAATAATAAAAATTTATATTTTTATTATTAATATATTATAATACAAGGTTAATAGCGTCTTTTACAAAATCAAGTTCGAGTGCTGATTTTATAGGATTATTCTCATTGAGAGTAGTTACAGAGCAATGTATATTTATTAAGCCTTGTTCTTGTTCAACAAAAGTTTGAATTGTGTATCCACTTTGACCTTCTTGAGTGGAGATTTTATTGATATTCATATAAACAACCTTGTTATATTCATCAACATATCCGTGGAAAATACTTTTTAAAGTAAAAGGTCCTTCAGTTTCGCTATCAAAAGTATTTGATTCTGAAAAACTTTTATCAAAATCATTTATATAATCTGTGGTATATTCTGAAAAATCATAGTAACAAACAAGAGATAAAAAACCTTCATTATTAACAGCATAAGCGGATATCAATTTTGTATCATTATCATCAATAATTCCTAAACTATCATAGTCATTTTTATTTATTAATATCCAATCATTTGGTGTATTAAAATTAATATTCATAATTATGCTCCATTATCTATTATTAAACAAATATTATCATTTTTACTATATCATAAAAACTATTAAAAACAAAATAAAATAATATATTACATTTATGTATTTTAATGACTTTTATATTTTCATTTGATATAATATATTAAATAAAAGGAGAATTATTATGTCTAAGCAAAAGACAAATGAAGAATGGGTTGATTATATTCAGCAAAAATTATTTAATATTATTGATAACTCAAATGATTTGTATGACATTTTTGAAAAACAAGGTGAAAAAGATAAAGAGATTATAGATATTTACACTAAAACAAATCACTTTGAAGATATAAGTGCTGATGAAATTGCTGAAGTTTCAATTTGTTTATCAAATTTAATATTTGCAACACCTTTAAATGAAGATTATTTCTATGTTCACACAACTGACGGAAGAGAAATGATATTTTTTACCAATTATGATGAACTTAAAGAATATAGAGAAAAAAATAATAATTGTTTATTTGTTTATTTAAAGTTGCAAGATTTGATTACACTTATTGAATATTTTGATTTGGAAATAATTACTGTTTTCTTTACAAAATATGTTTTAAATTTTCCTAGTGAAACTATTGAAAATTTTTATAATATTGCAATCAATGAAAATATGAACTAGTTTTGCTTATTCAACTTAGTATAGGCTAACTTATGGTGGAAATAGAATAATAGAATAATTGACACTATAAATAAAAAAACTATCTAAAAAAAGGAGTTATGGTATGGAAAGTGAATTATTAAATAAAACAAAAGGTTATGAGTTTATTCAAGAAGATGTTAATACAATGGGTTATTATGTTTACGCTGATTATGTAAGCGAAGTTTTTAATTTGGTAATCGGAGATAAGATAATTAAAAATTATAGTGATATCTATAAGAAAATTAAAGAGAAAGATATTGATACTTTAAACCTTGATGAGATTGTTGCTTATTTTACTTTCATTAGAAGGGGGGAAAGATTTTGTGATGGACAAATTGCTAGTTTTTTAGATAATGGAATATTTTTTAAACTTTATGAAAGATATTTATATTTAAAATAGAATCATATAAACTATGTTCTTTTGTAAAAGGAGATAATTTAATGGAAAATTTTATTTTAAAAAATGATAAAGAAAACGATCCAGATAACAATATTGATA
>JAFTMY010000011.1 GCA_017452165.1 Clostridia bacterium
TATATTTTTCAAATGAGAATATAGATGTGATTGATGCTCAAGATAATAGCAAAAATGAAGAACAGGCACAATCAAGTATTGTTTATTTAAATGACAAATTTAATGAAGAAATACCAATGTTTTATATTGATTCAGGTATTGTAATTTCGTTTGCGTTTGTTAAACTTTTAGAAGATCAAGGATTGTCTAATAGAAAAATTAAACAAGCACTAATCAATGGTAACCCACATAATATAGATTATAAAACAGCAGATGTTCTTTTAGATCTTTATGAGAAAAATAGAAATGGAGAAATCGCTTTTTGCGTGCCACCAGCAGTTTATAAAGAAACAATGATAGATAATTTAAAGCACGATGATATTTATAGACAATATACAAGAAAGTTTGTTACTGAAAATTGTTTCTTAGCATTTCCTAATGAAAATATTAAGTTTTTTGCTAAAAAAACGGTAGCACTTCAAAATGCATTAAAGGGTATTAAATCAAGAGATGGAATTTTTGGACTTAACCCTGATATGAAAAGAAGAAAAGTAGGTGATAGTGAAAAAAGAGTTTGGGTTGATGATAACTTTGAAGACCGTATGATACTTTCGCAAATTGCTATTATCACTAAGCAAGGCAAACAAAATGTAACTTATATTTCATGTTCAAAAGATGTTGAAAATAGTAAACAAATGGTTCAAGGGTTATATGATGAAGAGAAGGGTCTTGATGATAAAAATAAATCAACTAGACTTGAAAAAGTTAAAAGTCGTAACCCTGAAAGAGTTATTTTTATTCAAATAAATAGTAACGACTTTGGAACAAAAGTGTTTATTGATTCATCAAACTCAACCGAGAGAAGAGGAAAAAGAGAAGTTGCTAGACAACTAGAACAATATTTTAATGGCTTTTTTAATGGTAAGGGTGGACTTGAAGTTAAGACTCCACTTGAACTTTAATAATAAATAAAAACAAAATAGGGGAGAGAACTTTATGGATGAAAAATTATTAGAAGAACTTATTAAAGGTTATAGAGAAGAACTTGCTGATTTAGAAGAAATAAGAGCAGAAAACGCTGCAAGATATGCAGGTCTTAGTGAAGAAGAGTATGTTGATCAACTTACTAAAGATTATGAAGAAGTTTATGAACATGCAAAAAATAATGGTGTAACAATCGCTGTTATTCCATCTAAAGAAGATGAAGAAGAAACAGAAGAATAATTGTTAATCGGTAAATAAAAAAGAACTATTTATAAAAATTAAATAGTTCTTTTTTTTGCATAAATTTTTGTAAAAAACAATGTTTTTATATGTTATTTTAAGAAAAATCGTATAAGTTTTGCGAAAAATCCATTTTTATATGGTTGGTATCTCATAGGAAGGTCAATCCAGTTTTTCTTATCAACAATGCTTTTTGTGTGTGAAAAAGTGTAAAAACCTTCTTTTCCGTGATAAGTTCCCATACCACTTTCACCAACACCACCAAATCCCATTTCGCTGGTTGCTAAGTGAATAATTGTGTCATTAATGCAGCCACCACCAAAATTAAGTTTTGTAGTTAACTCATTAATATTTTGTTTGTTTTGTGAAAATAAATAAAGAGCAAGAGGTTTTGGTTTATCTTTTAAAATATTAAATACATCATCTATTTTTTCATAAGTTAAGATTGGCAAGATTGGACCGAAAATTTCTTCTTGCATTACAGGGTCGCTCCAAGAAATATTATCCATAATTGTTGGTTCAATTTTTAAAGTTTCAGGAGATGTTTTACCACCATAAACTGTTTTTTCACGCATAATAAGTGATGAAAGTCTATTAAAATGTTTTTCATTTATAATTTTACCGTAGTTTTTATATTCAAGTGCATTTTCACTGAATTGAAGTTTTGTTTGATAAATTAATTCTTTTACAAGTTCGTCTTTTATGGATTTATCGCATAGTATATAGTCTGGAGCAACGCATGTTTGACCACAGTTTAAAAACTTTCCAAACACAATTCTCTTTGCGGAAAGTTTTATATTTGCGCTTTTGTCAACTATGCAAGGACTTTTTCCACCAAGTTCTAAAACAACAGGTGTAAGATATTCAGATGCTTGTTTTAAAACAAGTTTTCCAACTGTTTGACTACCTGTAAAGAAGATAAAATCAAACTTCTTTTCAAGAAGAGTTGCATTTTCTTTTCTTCCACCAGTTATAACTGCAACAAAGTTAGGAGAAAAAGTTTCTTCTATTATTTTTTCAATAATTTTACTTGTTTCAGGAGAGTATGCACTAGGTTTGACTATTGCTGTATTTCCGGCAGATATTGCATCAACTAGAGGTTGAATAGATAAAAGAAAAGGGTAATTCCATGGACTCATTATAAGCACATTTCCATAAGGCGATGAAAGTTTATAACTTTTTGCAGAAAATTGAGCAAGTGGAGTTTTTACTTTTTTTCGCTTAGCAAATTTTTTTATATTTTTAAGCATATAAGTTATTTCAGAAAGAGTCATACCAATTTCGCACATATAACTTTCAAAATCACTTTTTCCAAGGTCTGTTTTTAGTGCAATTGTTATATCCTTTTCATACTTTTTAATGTTTAAGTAGAGTTTTTTTAGCATATTTTTTCTAAAAGCAACTGAAAGTGTTTTCCCACTATTAAAAAATTCTTTTTGTGATTTTAAAATTTCATCTATATTTTTATTTATCATAAAAAACTCCTTAAAGGATTAAAAAATTTATTTAAAGAAAACCATTAAAAGTGTTCCTACAACCATTAGACAAAGTCCAAGAAATGCTTTTTTAGAAAGTTTTTCTTTAAATATAGTGTAAGAAAATATAACTGTTACGAGAATACTGAGTTTATCGATAGGAACAACTACACTGACATCTCCACGGGCAATTGCATAGTAATAGCAAAGCCAAGATGCACCTGTTGCAAGTCCTGAAAGACAAATAAAAAGTAACTCTTTTTTATCAATAGTTGGAAGTTTTGTATGTTTTTTTTGAGCAAAAACAATAATCCAAGAAAAAATAAGAACAACGGCTGTTCGGATAGCAGTTCCTAGATTAGATTCTATACCAGAAATACCAACTTTTGCAAGAATTGATGTTAATGCAGCAAAAACTGCTGAAAGAATAGCATAAATAATCCAAGATTTTCCTGTTGCTTGTTTATCGACATTCTTTTTTTCTACCATTAAGAAAATTCCAACAGCAAGAATAACTGTTGCAATTAACTTAACTGCAAGATTTGAAGTTTCTCCAAAACAAATTATTGCAAGAAGAACAGTAAGGACAGTGCTTGATTTGTCAATAGGGACAACCTTGTTGATATCTCCCATAGAGAGTGCTTTAAAATAACATATCCAAGACGCACCAGTTGCAATACCTGAAAGAATAATAAATATAAGTGCCTTAGGTTTTATATCTACTATTGTTGATTGTGAACCAACAATAAAAACCATAATCCAAGAGAAAATAAGAACAACGATGGTTCGTAGTGCAGTTGCAAGGTCGGAATCAGTTTTTTTAATTCCACATTTTGCAAGAATTGATGTAAGACCAGCAAAAACTGCTGAAAGAATAGCGGCAATAATCCA
>JAFTMY010000057.1 GCA_017452165.1 Clostridia bacterium
AAGAAATGCAACTAGATGAAGAACTTACAAAAAACTTAGATGCAATTATTCCTAAGAATGATAAAAAAAGAACTTCTTCACTTGACTCTATTATCAATAAATCTGCTGTTGGTATGACTCTTTCTTTTGATGCTCCAAATATTTCACTTTATAACGAACTTACTCACAAAAGATTCTATACAAACTATTTTGAATATAAATCAAATATTCAATCAATTAATGATTTTGAAAATTGGGTTGAAAATTGGTGTAATAGCACTTTTGAAGAAGAATTATTTAATCTTAATAAGTTCGCTAGTGAAACCGAACCAAAACAGGTAAAATTTAAGGAAGGTGATATTTTTAAAGTTAAACTTTCTAAAGATTTATATGGTTATGGAAAGGTTTTACTTAATTATAATAATTTGTTAAAAGAAAATACCCCATTTTGGAACTGCTTTACTGTTCCACCAATTGTTGCAAAACTTTATCACATTTTAACAACAAGTAGTAGCGTTTCTGTAAAGGAAGTTGAGTCTCTTAAATCATTCCCTTCTGAATTTATTTTAAGTGATAACTTAGTTTCTGGTGAATACGAAATCATTGGTCATAGCGAAGTTGACTACGAAAACGAAAGTTTCCCTATTATGTATGGAAAAGAACTTCTCGTTAAAAATACAACATTCTATCAATGTGGTAAATATTATAAAAAATTAGAAAACACCACCCCTCTTTATAATAACTTTAAGTTTAGTAATGTCGCTCTTAATATTGGTTTTGATATTAACTTAATGAAAACTTGTATTGAGCAAAATTCAAACAATGCTTATTATGAATTTGGTCCATTTATCGTTAATAATGACTTAAGAAATCCAAAAAATTCTGAGCAACTCTCAAATATTATTGAGCAACTTAGCAAAGAATAATTAGAAATTTTAATATAAAATAATAAAAAATTCCAAGTTTTTATTCTTGGAATTTTTTATTAAATTAATTAAACAATTGACAATTTTTGTAACAATTTTATATAATAATTTTAGGGGAAAAATAGGAGGAAAATAAATATGGCAAATAATAAAAAGAAAATATCTATTATATTAGCAGTCGTTTTAATTATTGTTGCCGTTGGCACAGCTCTAGTATTTTTTATTACTAATGAACATAAAAAATCAAAGACTGCTGAAACAATAATGAGTGTTTCAGTTAATCCATCTGTTCAATTAGTATTAAATAAGAAAGGTAAAGTTATTGATGCAAGAGCAACAAATGAAGACGGAGATAAACTTTTAGTAAAAGTTGATTTTACGGGTCTTACTGCTGATGAAGCGGCTGAACTTTTTGTAAAGACAAGCACTGAAGCAGGTTTTATTGATGTATCTAGCACTGAAGGAACAAAAGTTACAATTAATCTTATTGGCAACAAAGAAGATTATTCAAAAATTCAAAATAAAATAAAAACTAAAGTAAATACATATTTTGATGAAAATGGAATAGTTGCAGGTGTTGTTACAAAAGTAGATGACAATATCAAAACAGCCCTTGATAACATTTCTGCAACAGTAGAAAATTTTGATGATAAAACAAAAGCAGAACTTATTGAAATTTATGCAAACCATGTTGAAAAGACTAAAGGTGTTGTTTATAGTCAACAAGAAGCATTATATTCAAAATATGAATCACTTAAAGAAATTTTTGAAAATGATTCTTTTGATCAATTAATTTTTTCAACACTTAAAGCAACAATAACCACAATAAAAGCATCTATTCAAGTTCAATCAGAAGAGATGGCTTCAAAACTTGAACCAGTATTTGAAATTGCAAAAGTAGAAACTTATGAAGAACTCCAAAAAGCACTCGATAAAGCGAGAAAACATCTTGACGGAATTGTAATGGATGAAACAATAAAAACCGGTATTGATAAGATTTTAACAGGTGCTCAAAAGACTTTAGAAGATATGAAAGAAAAATATGAAACTGCAAAATCTAAGTTTGAAGAAGATTTCAAAAAAGCAATTGACAATGCAATAACAAAATCTAATGAATATAGAGAAACAATTAAAGCAGATGTTGAAAAAATGTTTACTGAAGGAACAAATAAACTAAACGAAAGAAAAACCTACTACGAAGCAAACAAGGCAGAAGTTCAACAAAAAATTGCACAGTTTAGACAAACTCTTTCAAATACTTAATAGTTATTATTTAATAAATAACACCTTTTTAACTCCCTATGAGGATTCATTCCATAGAGTTAAAATAGGTGTTTTTATTTATATATTTATTTTATTTGCTATAATTATTTGCTTATGATAATATCTTATTAAGAGGTTATTTTATGGATATTTATAAATTTAATAGAAAATTTATCTTAAAGTCTTTTTGCCAACTTACTAAAATTAGTATTTGGGATTATAACATACCTGAGCAACTTAATATTTTAAATGATAAACTTTTGTTACTTCAAACTAATCTTAACAAAATTGAAATTTCAACAGAACCTTTTTCTTTTAGTCCAAGACAAAAATTTATCTTTAAGCAACTTGACTTACCTACAAGTGAAATTGAAAATAAAATATTAGAAGTTATAAAAGAAGACAAGCAATTTAATTTTATTGGTGATAGTTTTCATAATTTTTATGATTTTTTTCATGATTATAATGAGAGAAATGAAGAACCTATTAATCAAGAAGAAGTTACAACTATAAAGCCAATTATTGAAAAATATATTACAGTATGTAATAATATATTACATAAATAAATTTTCTCTATCTTTTTTTTCTTTATTTTAATAAGTTTTAGTATTTTTACTGATAAGGATTATTTATGAGCAATATTAATGAAACAATAAATAGAAAATTTATCTTAGATTTTATTGATAAATTTCCTAAAACAAATATTTGGAAACAAGAACCAATTGAGCAAATTAAGACTTTAAATAATATGCTAACTTTACTAAAAAATTATCTTGCTAATGCTGAAATTTCAGTTAAACTTTTCTTATTTAGCGATAGACAAAAATTTATTACTGAACAACTTGACTTATCAACTAGCGAAATTGAAAAGTATTTTTTAGAAAATATAAAAAACAATCCAAGATATAAAAGATTTATTGGCGATAGTTATTATAACTTTTGGGACTATTTTGAAGATTATGGAAGAAGAAAAGATGAACCTCTAAATAAAGTTGAGTTAGAAACAATTATCCCTATTATTAATAAGTTTATAAAAGTTTGCACAAAACTATTAAATTAAATTTTAATATAATTTACACAAAAAAAATACCTAACTATTTGTTAGGTATTTTTAATTTAGTGTTATAACTTGTTAAATTACTAATTATAAAACATTATTAGCAGCATCATAGTTTGTTACAGTATATGTTGTTGTTTTGTAACCATTAGCAACGCTATAAGCTACATCACTTGAAACTGTAAGAGTTTTAACAGCACAAATATCAAAAGTATGTGCACCATTAATAGTAATTGTATTGTTAGACATTGTTAATTCTGTGTTACCTCTTGCAACAACAACTGCACTAGCTACATTAAGATTGTTTGTTAAACTTAAAGTAGAATTTGTAATTGTAATTGCTTGACCATCACCTTGGTTTCTAGCAACATAACCAGCTTCTGGTCCATTAACATTAACTGTGCAGGTATCAATAGTAACTGTGCTAAGACCATTTGAGTTATTTACAAAACCATTGATGTTTTCAGCTGTTACGTTTGATACAGTTAAACTTTCACAATATGCTGAAACATATGTATCAACACCATCAACATTACCACCACTAATAACAACATTTCTAGCACTTGAATTGCTACCTGATTGAACACCATAACCTGTGCCATCACCTACAAAATTACAATTATTTAATGTAATATTGTGAGCATAACGAGCTGTATTACCACTTCCAAATTGAACACCATAAGCTGTGTTATTAAGTTCAAATGTAAGTCCTTCAAAAGTTACAGTTTCTAAAGATTCAGCAGGTAATTTTGAATTTCCATCAATATAGAATACTGGAACTGCATTATTAGAGTTTAAGAAAGTAACAGTTTTTCCATCTTGAGCTTTGATTGTAACATTTTTATTTACAGTTTGGTCAATTACCATATTAACATCATAATATGTTCCTTCTCTAACTGTTAATACAAATTCTGTTGGTGCTGTTACAGTTGCATTATCAATGTAAGCAATAGCATCATTGAGTGAAACGAAAGTTTCTACTTCTGTTCCATCAACTGTAAGTGTAAATGGATCTACAACAGGAGCATTTCCTTGAACAGCGTTAACTGTGTAAGAAAGTCTTGCTGTTTTGTCTTGATACTCATCACCAGCTTCTTCTGGAAGAGTAATTTTTACTGGAACAACAGCATATGTTTTATCTTCACCACTAATTGGTTGTAATTCAACCCATTTAGAATATGCAGTAACAGAGTTAAATACTGTGTTATCAATAGTAACTTCAAGACCTTTAAATAATTCATAACCTTCAACAAGAGTAATTACTGTACTATATTGAATTGTTACATTACTATGATTTTCTACAACAATTTCAAAAGTAAATACATCACCTGGAACGATTTTGTCAATTACAACTTCATTTTCATCAATTGTAATAGATGTTTCAGGAAGATTATAACCAAGTGTTGAAGTTAAATCTTCATTTCTTGCATAAGCATATACTTCTACTTTACCAGAAGTAACTGCTACATTAACACTTTTAGTACTTGTAAAAAGTGCATAGGTTGCACCGAGAACAATACTTAAGCAAAGCATAATTGAGCAAATTGAAGATAATAAAATATTTCTTTTCTTCATAGTTTTCTTTCTCCTTATATTATTTTTGTTTTGCCATTACGGCTAATTTGTATGCAATTAAGCATACGAGGTTGATTAAATCTGCATTTTTAAGAGTTCATCTCTATCTGCAAACTAAATAAGATGAATTATGCTTCAGTTACTTGAACTGCATTAACCACAATATCAAAGTTTACATCTTGACCCATAACTTTATTGTTATCTTCAATTTCATCTTCAGCAATTTGGTCATCAACAAAAGTCATCTTTATTTTGAAGGTTTGAGAATCAGATGATACTGGAACAATTCCAATAGGTTTTGTTTCATTTCCAACAAGCAAACCTTCATTAACATATTTGCTATAAACAACTTCTTCATTTTCTTCATTATAAGTAGTAACTTCAACTTTAAGTTGTTTTGCAAGTTCATAAGGATTTTCATCAGTTAAAACTATTTCAATCCAATATCCAAATGCAACATTACTATTATTAGAAAGTTCCATTGTAGCCTCATAGTAGCAACCTGGAACAATTAAACATTCATCAGCATTAGTTATATCAAAGATATTTCTGTCAGTTTTGTCTGTAAAATCTACAATTTCATCACTGCCATTATTATCAAGATAACCATTTGCTGTTAAATAGTTTGTTTCAAGATAAGTTCTTTTTAGCGTAATATTTAACTTGCCTGCTCTAAGGTGGTTTTTAATTGTTATATCATCAGTGAAGAGTGCATAAGACCCAACAGCGATAAGTGTAACACTTAAAAGCAACGAAACACACGCCATTAATAATACTCTAAATTTCTTTGTCATTATTAATCTCTTTAACCTCCTTTTTATTTTATTAAAACAGAATTTCTTCTGATTTAACCTTTTTCATTTGCACATTTTCATTAGTAAATATAAACATATTATTCATTATTCTAATTTGTAGTGCCATTTTATCAAAACTAAATAAGTTTTGTCATACTATAAATCATTTATATCTTCATCGTCTTCATCTTCTTCATCATAATCTTCATTTCTGATTTCAGATGGTTTCTTTTTTGGTCTAGGTCTAGAAATTTCTTTTATAACTTCCCTAAGCACAAGCAAAAGAGAAAATACAGATATAACTGCAACAAATATCATAAATACTAAAAATACTTTTTCCATTAATTACCTCCCCTAGGTTTTTAATTATTTACATCTTTTTTTGTAGAATTTGTAGATTTATTAGCACTATTTGTTGTTTTTTTAGTTGTATTTTGCGTTTTTCTAGTGCTATTTGTTTGTCTTTTTTGACCTGATTTACTTGCATTGCTTTGTTTTGTAGAATTAGACTTTGAACTAGAATTTGTCTTTCTAGGTGTTGTCTTTTTTTCAGTTTTTGATTTTTCTTGCATGTCAACTTTTTTAGCAACGCTATTTTCACTATCATTAGATAAATTTTCTTTATCTTCTTTTATTTCAATTTTTTCTTCTACTTTTTCACTATTATCATTTAAAGTTTCAGGTTCTTTTTTTATTTCATTATCTTCGTTTTTTTCTTCGACAGAAATATTACTTACATTAGTATCTTCTTTTTCAGGTTCTTTATTTAAATTTTCATCTATCTCTACACTTAATTCGTTAGTAGTTTCTTTTGATTCTTCAACTACTTTTTCTGAACTTTGAACTTCATTTTTAGCAATTAACCCTTGCTCTAAAAGAGCAAGTTTTTTCTTAAGTTCTTCAATTTCATCTTTATTTTTTTGATTTTCACTTTCAAGTTTTTCTTTCTTTTCTTCAGCAAAGAAATTAACAAGTCTAATAACTTCCATAATAATTATTATTAAGCATGGAATTATTATTAATAAAAATATTCCGAGTGGTTGTTTTATAAATGTTAATATGCTACCTAAAAAGTAACTTGTTCCAACAACCTTACCTATAACATAGTTTGTGTTATTAGGAATAGAAGTATCTATAACCTGCTCAAGTGTTTCAGAATTTGCAGATGCTTTGTTATCACCTTTAAGTGTAATAATCCAACCATCGCCATTTGGATTTCTTTTGCTACTAACAACTCTGTGAGTGATTGTTTCTTGCTTAGTATAAGTATATCTAAAAGTTAAAACATCACCTTCTTTTATATTTTCATACCATTTATCAGCCTTTGCTTCATCATCTGGCATAACTTTTACAATTACAAGCGACTTTACAGGTATATCTTTAATTTTATATTTTTTAATTGAATTATAAGTTTCATCACATTTTGCCATAGAGTCTGAAACAACAATTCTAAGTTGATGACCAAATACAGTAACAGCACCATCACTATTTTTCTTTAAAAATACTGATATAACAACTGTAAATAAACAAAAAACTAAAAATGTATAAAGTAAAACATTTCCTAAAATTCCACCTGCTTTTTTCCAGTTGAATTTTTTAGTATTTTCGTTTTGGTTATCGACTTTATTTTCTTCAAATTTTACATTTTCCATAATCGTAACCTTATTTTAAATTTTATTCTTTTTCAATTGTAAGTTTTAAATCGAAATCTGCATATGTTTCTTGCGCTTCATTTTTTATATTATTTGACATTTTGTAGACGAATTTTAACACTACCGGTTTATCACCATATAAATCCTCTGAGAACTCAATAGTTACATTATCTGTTAAAAGTTCATCAAGTTTCTTTGTTTCAATAATATTATCATTTACAAAAATATCAACATCTACAAAGCCTTTAAGTCCACCATCTTTTGTTTCATTGTAATCAAGGATTATTAAGTATGTTCCTTCTGCCTTACAAATTAAATTTACCGAATATTCTTTACTTTGACCTGGATTTAACATTAAATCATCAATTGAAAAGTTTTTAACTGTTTGACCATTACTTTCAATAATAATCTCTTCACCAAAATCATCATGAGCATTTTGAATATTAAACCACATAGTTATAGCAACAAATGTTGTAACCGATATTACGAGAAACAACAAAAATATTTTGACACTCTTTCTCAAACAATTACCCTCCTTTTCAATTTATTTAGATTAAAAAATCATACTTTGACAACTATGTCATTATAATCTAGTATCTATAATACCATAATTGTAAATTAATGTAAAATTATTTAAGTTAATGTGATAAAAAAAATCAATATTTTTTACATATTTTTACATTTTTAGCAACATTTATTAAAAATTAATAACCTAAAAAATAATAATTATAATAATTATTATATGCTAAAAAAAATATTTTTCTTATAAAACCTTATAAAATAAAAAATATTGAAAAAATGAAAACTCTTCATAATTTCAATATTTTATTTTTTACATAGTAGGTTCGTTAGATTGACTACTAGCAAGTCTTTCATTTTCAAGTTCAATTGCTTTTAAAAGTTCATCAAGCCATTTACAATCATCTTTTGTTTTATAAATATTTTTACTATTTCCAAAAGCAACAAGTTCTATATTTTCTTTGCTGTTATCATAAAATTTAACATTATCACATTTACATACAAGTTCTGCAATTGTCTTATTAAGCATATTGTATCTAATATCCATTACATCTTCTTTTACACCATGTCCACCAAAAGCCACTCTTTTAAAAACCCTTGATTTTGCAAGTTCTAAACTATCAATACCAACAAAAAAAAGATTTACTTCATAACCTCTGTCTCTTGCCATTTTTATACTTCTATTAATACTAAGTCCACCAACAGTAGTTTCTCTATTCATAGAAAGACCTTTATTAAAACATTCAACCTGAAGTGCAATTACTGATTTTCCTGCATGAAATTGGTCATTTGAATTTTTCCAATCTCCACCACTTTGTGCAAGAACCTCGTCAGAATTAAGTCTTACACCATAAATTTCTTTATTTAAAGAATGATATAATGTGCTTTTTCCTGCACCATTTATTCCGGCAAAAATTGTATATACTTTTTTATTAGAACCAGCCATTTTTAATCACTTCCTCGCTCTTTTTTTTAAGGAAATAGTTATATATACTAATATACAAATCCCTTTCTTCTTGAGTTTCTGCAATTGACATTAAAAAATCTAATTCTTCTTCATTTATGCCCTTTTCAATGCCACCAAGTGTTGCAACAGCCATACCTTTTAGCCACTCAACTTTTTCCATACTTACTCCTAAGTTATATTTTACATATTAAGTATAATTTATCAAAATTTAAAAGTCAATATCAAAAAATATTTTTTGTTTAATGAAATAAAAAATATATACTAAAAATAATTTTGTTTTTTTATAAAAAATGTTATACTAAATTTGCAATTATTAAATAATAGTAGAAAAGGGAGAATTATATGAATAAATTTTATAAATTAAACTGTTTAGGAATCGAAAGAGACCTTCCTGTTTTAAAAGCACCAAGTGGAATTGATATTGCAGGATTTAACTCTGTTGGAGATATGGAACTACTCCTTAAATCTGCACAGTTTTTAGCACAAAAAATATCTGAAAACAATATTAAATGTGATGTAATTTTAACAACCGAACTTAAAGGAGTTCCTATTGCACAAGAAGTTGCAAGACTTCTTAATAAAGATTACGTTTGTTTAAGAAAACAACCTAAATGTTATATGCTTAATCCTGTAAATATAAAAAGTGAAAGTATAACTTCAGGAAAAACAGAATACTTTGTTTCAGAGCCTTTTTTCAATAAACTTGTAGGAAATAATGTGGTATTTGTTGACGATGTATTTTCTACCGGTGCAACATTTGAAAATATTTTAAGATTTTCAAAAGAGTCAAACTTCAACATAAGTGCAGGTCTTTGCATTTTAAGAGAAGTTCCAAAAAATAAACTTAACGAATCAACTGATTTTGAATTTAAAGACACAATGGTTTACACCTGTGCTCTTTTACCACTTCCATAGAAATAATTTATTCTTGTGTTTATTTTTACAAAACAAAAATGTGCATAAATTATGCACATTTTTTATTTTTTAAATTTAGTTTATTAAAAATTAACCACCAAGTCCTTGCTCTGTTTCATTTATTGTCATTTCTCTACAATTTAAGTATGCAAGAGATTCTTTATAGCATTCAATAATTGGTTCTAAGTTTGTAATTTCACTATAATATCTTCTATATTCTTGATTAAATTCTCTTTCTGCTTTAAAGTCACCCATATTGTAAGCCTTTTCACCCTTAGTATAAGCAACTTTAAGTTTTTCCTTAATTCCATTAACATAATTAGTTAATTGATTAATTTTTAATCTTACTTTATCAGCAGAATAGTGAATCTCATTATAAGAAACTTTTTCTGTTAATCTTTTCAAATTATTTCTTGCTTGAGAAACATTTTTATTTACATTATCAAGTTGTGCTTCAAGTTCTCTAATTCTTTGGCGATTATAATTTACTGAACTATTGTATTGTTTTTCTAAAGCATAATCACCTCTGTTATAAGATAAATCACCTTCAACTAGTGCATAAGATTCACTTTGTTTACAAGCCTCAATTTGCTCTTTTATACTTTTTGCATCTGCTGAATACGCAACTAATTCATCAATTTGCTCTAAAATATCCATAACAATCACCTCTAAACTTATGATAACATAAAACAATAAAAATTTCAATACCTAGCAAAAAAATAATATTTTTAAATTATTATAAATATGTAAAAATTCAATAATATATGTTATTTTATTACACAAAAATACAAATTCTTGTTATAATTTTAAATAAGCATAATTATTATAAAAAACAAGGAGCAATATATGGCTATTCAAATAAAATATTTTGTTCACGGGACTACAACTGATAATGAAGAAAAAAAAGCATCTGGCTGGAATGAAGTCAAACTCTCTGAAAAAGGAATTAATCAAGCAAAAACACTTAGTGAAACTATAAAAAATGAGCATTTTGACATTGTATTTTGCTCGGACTTAGAAAGAGCAGTTCAAAGTGCAAGCATTGATTTTGCAAATAGAGGGATTGAAATAATAAAAGATAGCAGACTTCGTGAGTGCAATTACGGAAAGTTAAACGGAAAAGACAATAAACTTGTAGTTTATTGTGAGCATATTAACGAGCCTTTTCCTAGTGGCGAAAGTTTAAAAGATGTCGAAAATAGAATGCGTAATTTTTGTGATTTTTTAAAAGAAAACTATGATAATAAAAAAATAGCAATTGTTGCACATAGGGCTACACAACTCTCCTTAGATATTATAACAAAAAATATAACTTGGGAAAAAGCCATTGAAGAAGACTGGAGAAATACAAAGTCTTGGCAAGCCGGTTGGGAGTATAAAATTTAGTAAAAAACGCAAAAAATAAGGAATTTTATAAAATTTTTCTATATTTTTATTTATTTTATTTAATCATAACTTAATTTCACTTTTTATATATTATTAATTAGTTATTATTATATACCTTAATATTATTATTTTTAAAAACTTTAAAAGTGAAATTTAATTCATTTTCAGTAAGAATTTCGCTTGTCTCAATTTCTGTCCAGTTACCTGTTTCTTCAATGTTGCGAATATATGTATCTGCAGGAACAGACTTATCAATTTTTGTTATGTAAGCCTTTTCACAGTAATCCATTAAAAGATTATATACACTTGCACCACCACAAACAAAAACACTTTCACTATTATATTTTTTTATTTCATCGAAAAGTTCATTTACACTTCTAACAATTATAATACCCTCATCATAAAAATTAGGATTATCGCTAAGCACAATATTAATTCTATTAGGAAGTGGTCTTTTTGGAAGTTAGTGATAGGTTCTTTCTCCCATAATAACAACATTGTTTAAAGTTTTTTCTTTAAAATATTTAAGGTCGCTTGGTAAATGAAAAAGCAAATCATTATTTTTTCCAATCGCATAATCACTAGATACTGCAACAATAAAATTCATAATAACTCCTAGATTGCAACTTCTATTTTATATTTTTTCTCATTAAACTTATAATCAACAAATTTAACATCTTCAACTTTAAAATCATAAAAATCTTTAACATCTTTATTAATTTCAAACTTTGGAGCATCAAATTGTTCGTGTTCAATAATTTCTTTAACAAGTGGAATATGTCTATCATAAATATGAGCATCGGCAATTACGTGAACAAGTTCTCCTACTTCATATCCACAAACTTGAGCAAGCATATGAACTAAAACAGCATATTGACAAACATTCCAGTTGTTTGCAGTAAGCATATCTTGTGAGCGTTGGTTTAAAATTGCGTTAAGTTTATTACCTGAAACATTAAATGTCATTGAATACGCACAAGGATAAAGTTGCATTTCATTAAGGTCTGCGTGATTGAAAATATTTGTCATTATTCTTCTACTTGTTGGATTATTTTTAAGGTCGTAAATTACTCTATCAACTTGGTCAAACATACCTTCTTTGTATTTATGTTTAACACCGAGTTGATATCCATAAGCCTTACCGATTGTTCCATTTTCATCAGCCCAACTATCCCAAATATGGCTGTTTAAATCTGCAACATTATTGCTCTTTTTTTGCCAAATCCATAAAAGTTCATCAATTGCACTCTTATAAAATGTTTGACGAACAGTAATAATAGGAAATTCCTTTGAAAGGTCATATCTATTAACTAATCCAAACTTTTTTATTGTGTGTGCAGGTGTTCCATCTGCCCACTTTGGTCTAACATCTTTATCTGTGTCCCACACACCATTTTCTAAAATATCTTTTATATTTTGCACAAAAACTTTATCTGCGTAACTCATTATAAACTCCTTAAATTCCTTTTCTTAATTTATCTAATATAAGTGTATTTTCCATAAGACAAGCAACAGTAAGTGGACCAACTCCTCCTGGAACTGGTGTAATTTGAGAACAAACTGTGCAAGCACTTTCATAATTTACATCACCTTTAAGACCCTGCTCTGTTCTATTGATACCAACATCAATAACAACTGCACCATCTTTTATATATTCGCTGTCAATATATTCTGTTTTACCAATTGCAACAACCAAAATATCTGCTTGCTTAGTGATTTCCTTCATATTTTGTGTTCGACTATGACAAATGGTAACGGTTGCATTGTTTTGCTCTAAAAGATTAGCAACACTTTTACCAACAAGCAAACTTCTACCAATAACAACTGCTCTTTTTCCTGAAATTTCGACATTTTGATATTTTAAAATCTTAATAATACCAGTCGCTGTGCAAGGTGCAATTTTTCCAGTAGCAGAAAAAAGTTCACCAAGATTTTGGTTTGTTAAACAGTCTACATCTTTGCGTGGGTCAATTTTATTTATAGCACTATCTGAATTTAAATGTTCAGGGAGTGGGAGTTGCAATAAAATTCCTGAAACTTCATTATCATTATTTAATTCTAAAATAACATTTTCAAGTTTTTCTTGACTAACATCATTTGGAAGTCTAACAATTTTTGACTTCATACCACACTCAGCGCAAGACTTTTCTTTACTAGCAACATAAACTTCACTTGCACTATTGCCTTCAACAATTATACAAGCAAGACAAGGAACATCTTTTCCTTTTGAAATATAATCATTTTCAATTTTATTTTTAACTTCATCTTTGATAGACTGTGCTATCATTTTTCCATCTATTCTTTCCATTGCTAGATTATAACATATAAATTTTTATTTAACAATTTATTTTGACACCCTATAAACAATTTAAGATAACAATTTTTTATAATAGTTTCATCTTAAATAAATAAAATTTTTAATAAAAAAAGTAACAAAAGTTTACTAACAAATAAAATATGATTATAATTAAGTTGTAAATAAAAATCATTAAGGAGTATTTATGAAACAAATTTATAAAATTGTTATAACTGGTGGCCCATGTGCAGGAAAAACAACAGCGCTTGAAAACATCAAAAAATATTTTAGTGAAAAAGGTTTTGGAGTGTTATTTTTGCATGAAACAGCAACTGAACTTATCAGTGGTGGAATCGCACCATGGACACTTGAAACAAATTATGAATTTCAAAGAGCAATTTTAAATCTTCAAATTGAAAAAGAAGATATAATTTTAACATCAGCAAAAACACTTAAGGGTTACGACAAAATTTTACTTGTATTAGATAGAGGCACAATGGATAATAAAGCCTATCTTTCTAATTATGATTTTTATAGACTTCTTGACGAATACGAAATAAGTGAACAAGACTTACTTGATAGATATGATGCTGTATTTCATTTAGTAACAGCAGCAAAAGGTGCCGAAAAATTTTACACGCTCAGTAACAACTCTGCTAGAACTGAGTCTGTTGAATCTGCAATAGAACTTGACAACAAAACAATTTATGCTTGGGAAAATCACCCTCACCATAAAATCCTTGATAACTCAACCCCTTTTGATGAAAAAATAAAACGACTAATTAATGAAATAGAAGAATATATAAATAATAAAATCAACTATGAAATTGAAAAGAAATTTTTAATAGAAATGCCAAATTTTGAAATTATCCTAGAAAAATACAATGCCAAAAAATTAGAACTTTCACAGTCTTATATTTACGAAACAAGCACCGAAGAGTTAAGGGTTCGCAAAATTAAAAATGGAGATAATATAACTTACTACAAAACATTAAAAAGAATTAAAGAAAATTGTCCAATTATGCGAGAAGAAATTGAAGAAGAAATCACTAAAGATATCTATGATGATTTATTAAAGTCAGCGGAAAAACCACTAAAACATCTTGATAAAACAAGACATACATTTATCTATAAAGGTCAACCATTTGAAATTGATACTTACCCATTTTGGACGGATAAAGCAATACTTGAAATCGAACTTTTAAACATAAATGAAAAGATAGAATTTCCTTCAGAAATTAAAATAATAAAAGATGTTACTCGTGATAAAGCATATAGAAACTCAAAACTCGCTAAAAAAGCCCCACAATAATTTTTACAAAAAAACGCAAAAACACCAATTTTTATATAAAAAACCTTATAAATTTGCGTAAAATCAAAAAATCTCTGCAAATTTAATAAAATAATAATTTTATAAACAACACAAAAAACAACTAACTTTTGGTAGTTGTTTTTTTCTTAAAATATCAAGAAATTTAAATCAAATTTATTAATTCTATCTTCTTTTTATTAAATAATTTTTTATAAAAATAATAATGGATTTTTATTTTTAATATCTTCCTACACTTGTGTTGTCTACTGTTCGGTCGTTTAGTTCGGCAATTGGGTGGTCTGAAATTTGATAACGATAGTCCTTACCATTTTTCTTAAGATACATTTCCATAAATGCGTGAACTGGCTCAATGCTATCAATTTTATTAACCTGCTTATTATACTTTTTAAAATCTGATTTATCTGAAAGTTCACGAGAATCAATATATGTTTCTCTATCTTTTGTATAATAAATTGTGTTATTTATAACCTCTCTAATATACTCAATATTTCCATCAAACTTTAATAGTTCTGGGAATTCTGCACCATCAGGAAACATACAAGTCCAATGTTTTCCTTCAAATTTTTCAAGCATTTCTGCTGCTTTTTTTAAATGTCCACACTCTTCTAAATAAAGTCTTTCATAAACTGACTTAATTCTAGGGTCTCTTTCATCAGCATAACAAGAATAATACAAATAACATTCTGTGTATTCATGCATTACCCAATTTTCAAGCCAACTACAATTTGCATCAAGCAAACTACCATACTCACTAACATGTTGCTCCTCTATCATAGCAATTTCAGCGTAAATTTTTCTACCAGTTTCAGTTGGGTGATGATTACCGATGTTCATATAATAGTTCATAGTTTGTTGTTCTGCACCAGTAATAATATTTGTTGCAAGTCTTGTAAAAAGGTCGCTTGTATTACTACAAATAAATTTATTTATAGAATCTCTTGGGTGACGATGCTCAGAAATTGTAGGTCTTCCTGGCATAATTTCAGTATATTCTTTTGTTATATCTTTTGCGGAGATTCCCTGCTCCATTTCAAGTAAATTTGCATATCTATAAAGGTGGTCAAAGTCTTCAAGTAGTGCAAAATTAAGTGCATTTCTAACATTATCGTCCTTTGTGTGCTTAGCAAGTATTGCTGTTAAATCCACTGCAAGTTGTTCATAAGCAATAGTTGTTTCTAAATTACTCTCATTAATTGGCTTCAAACTAGAAATCATTTTTTGCTGTTGTTGTTCATGTCTTCTAACCATTGCAATTTCTCTTCTAAGTTCATTATTATTACAATGCCTTGAAAATTGGTGCAAGAACCAGTTTGACTCAAACTCTGTGCCATTCATAAGAATCACTCTAGTTTTCGTGTATGGCGACGCAGTTCCCTTGTCGTAAGGTTCTAAATTTAGTTCGCTCCAGTTTTTATAAGTTCCTTCAACTGGAATTGCATTTCTTTCTTCAAATGGGTTAATTTTTTTCATATAATTCTCCTTTTATTTCTTAAATCAAATAATAAGCAAAAATTATATTTTTATTCAAAAATAGCAATAATTTAATATGATTTATCTTAAAATTTATAATAATTGCAGAAAAAAACTATATCAAGATAAAATCCTGATATAGTTTTTTATTTGATAATTATCAATCAAACATCTTTTATTTAACTGTAAGTGTTCTAGTGATAACACCTGAGTAAGAGTAGTTTCCGTTTAAAATTGTGATTTCAGCAGTATATTCACCTACTTCTACAATTTCAGTAACTACATTTCCATTTGAATCTTTCCAAACTACACTACAATCTTTTGAATATAAAATTTGGTTTCCATTATAAACAACTTTTGCTGAATTTATTAAGTTCGAACCTGTATAACTAAGTTCACTATATAAAAGTGTAATTAAATCAATATTTGTGCTATCAATAACAAGACCACTAACAATTAAAGTAAGTTTTGTTGATGCAGTTCCAACAAAGTTTCCACCCTCTGGTGCAACAATTTCACCAGTATAAGTTCCTGCGTCTTTGATATTTTTAACAGTCTTACCATCTTTTGACCAAGAGATTGTAATATTTGAACTATCAATTTCAACTCCATTATACACAACTACAACTGTTTTATTAACTTTAGAGGTTAAGTTATTACCTGTATACATATACTTTGAATTTGTTGTTGTATTAGTATCTTTAAAGTAAACAACAGCATCTTCAAGAGATACACCTAAAATTGTAAATGTTACAACTCTTGTGCCAGTAAATTGTCCCATACCTGTAATTATCATAGTTGCTGTTCCAGCGTTTATGTTATCTAAGTTTTCAATTGAATAATCTGAGCCTAAAACAAGAGTTTCTCCACCAATTTTAACAAAAATTGTAGGTGTAATAGATTCACCTGTATAATAAAATTCATCTATGTCATTTTCAAATGTAATAACTGCTAAATCTAAGTTTAATTTTTCAATTGTAAAGTTTACACTTGCTGTTCCAATAAAGTTACCTGTTTCTGTTGCTGTAATAATTAAAGTTGCTGTTCCCTCTTCAATGTTATTTTCATAAGAAACTATATAATCATCACTAGTAATAACATAGTTACCTAATTCAACTGATACAATTATAGGCTTAATTTCTCTACCAGTATATGAGAATATTGTATCTTCTAACACAATTACAGCACCAGTGAAATTAGCCTTAAATACTTCAAAAGGAGTCGCTAAAGTTGTGTATGCATTATAGTTTTGACTCTCACTAATTTCTGCATAAACATAATATTTTCCAACACCTAGCACTGTGTCATCAGCAAGCACTGTTCCACCAATATTTGAATTATTTATTGAATAATATAAAGTTACATCTCCATAAACATCATTAGATAATTCACACTCTGAACTATAACCAAAACTGAAACTTGGTTTATAGATTGTAAGATCTTCATAATCTATCTTGTTGATTGTAAATGTGCAAGATTTTGTTCCTGTAAAGTTTCCATTTTCAATAGCAGTTAATATAACACTAGCATTACCTGCATTTACGTTATTTTCATAAGAAACACTGTATTCTCCATTATAAACAACTACACCATTTAATGTAACTGAAATTTCTGGAGTTTTAGCAGTTCCATCATAATCATAAGATGGTGTTAAAATTTCAACATCAACTGCTGACATTTCTAATTTTAAGATATTAAATGTTAAATTTAAATCATTTGAATTATTATCTTCTTTCCATACATAATTCACTGTATCTTTTAAATTTACTACGATAAGATATTCACCTGCATCGGTAAATGTAGCATTTGTTACATTGTAATATGTGTTACCTACAAGTGCAGTTTGTGGATTACCATTATATTTTACATCAGAAATAATTGGTTTATCAACTTCAATTGGACTTACAACAAACATGACTTGCTTAGTTGTATAAGAGTTTACATTATTATCTCCATAGATAAGTGCATACATATAGTATGTTCCAACACTAAGTTTTGTTTCATTTGTAAATAAGTTTCCACCATCATTTGTATCTTCTGTGCCATATAAATAATCAACCTTAACTTCCATTTCTTTTGAAATGTTTGGAGTAATAACATCTCCATAAGTATAACTATCGTTAATAACAAGAGAAATATCTGAATGTGTTAATTTTTCAATAACAAAGATAGATGTCTTAGTTACATATTCATTATAATTTCCATGTTCTTCAATTACTGCATAAATATAATATGTTCCAGCATTTAAAATATCTTCATCAGTATAATTTGTTCCATTTTCATTAGAATCTGTAAAGTTATAATAATATTTTACATAACTTAAATCGCCTGTATAACCACTAAGCACGGTTTGAGTTCTTTCATCACCGTATGTGTAGCCCTCTCTTTCAATAGCAATTTCATTACTATAAGAAGTTTTTGTAACTTCAAATGAAACTATTTTTGTTTGATATTCATAATAGTTTGTTGATTCTTCAATCACACCGAAAATGTTATATTTACCAACATTAAATATTGTTTCATCATCATAGATTTTTGCATCGTTAATTGTTTCATTTTCTAAGAAATAATAGAGTTTTAATTCACCATTATAACCTGAAACAATAGTTATAGATGGTTTTCCAAATTCATAGCCTGATCTAGAAATTGTAATATCACTATAAGAAGCCTTGCTTACTTCAAATGTAATTTTTTCTGTTTCAAAACCATAATGATGCTCACTTTCTTCAATAGCAGCATATAGATAATATGTTCCAGCATTAATGGTGATTGCATCAGTATAAACTGACCAATCCTCAGCATTTTCATTTGTTGCATAGTAATAAATTACATTACCATAAACAGTGTCTGAAAGTTGAACATTTGTAGAATTTCCAAAAATGTAGCTTTCTTTTTCTACTGAAATATATGTATAAGTAATTTTTTCAACAACAAATGATTTATTTGTTTTAAGTAAGTAGTTTCCAATACAAGTAATTTCAACGTTATATGTTCCTGGTTCAACAATTTCAGAAACTACTAAATTATTAGAATTTATCCACTTTACTATATAATCAGTATTTAAAACTAATTCTTTTTCACCATTAATAATCTTAATTGTTGGCATTAAGTTTGTTCCATCATAAACAGTGCTGTTTTCTGGAGACATTACAACATTTTCATTTGTAAGTTCACAAACTAAAATTGTAAATGGAATTTCATATACATCAAAGAAATTATTTTTACCTGTGATTACAACTTTTGCATTTCCAACATTAACATTATATTTATATTCAATTGTATAATCACTTCCATCAACAGGTTTTTCATTAAATAAAATTTCAACTTCTGGTTTAATTTCTTCGCCTGTATAATAATATGTTGCATTTTTATCATAGTCAATTGTTGCAAAAGAAATTCTTACTGCTTCAATAACAAACTCTAATGTAATATCTTCATCTGAATAAACTGGATTATCATTTTCATCAAAAGTAGGTTTCCAACAATAATTGGTTTTATTTTTTATTGAAACTACAACATTATAAGTTCCTGCATTTGTTTGAACATTGTTTGTATAGTTAAATAAATCTAAACCATCATTAACTTTTGCAGTTTGTGCTTCACCTGTGTAAAGAACAGAATCAAAACCTGTTGGTTTTTCAATGGTTGCTCTATTAATCACAAATTCAAATGTTAAATCATCATTTGTTCCATCTTCCCAAACTAAGTTTGTCTTGTTAATTGAAGCAACAATTTCATAAGTTCCTGCATTGGTTTGAACATTGTTTGTATAACTAATAAAGTCACTATTATATAAGAAATTAGCAGTTTGCTCTGTGCCACTATAAGTATAATTTCCATAAATTTGTGGTTTTTTAATTGTTAACTTAGCGATAATAACTTCTAAATATAAATCTTCACTATTTTCATTATTTTTCCAAATATAGTTTTTATCATCAATAAGATGAACTTTTACATAATGTGTTCCAGCATCAGTGATTAAGTTATTTTCTACTGTAAAAAGTGAACTTTCTTTATTAAGTTTAATTGTTTGCTCTGTGCCGTCAAATTCATATTCACCAATAACTACTGGTTCTTCAACAATATAAGGAGTAATTTCAAATGTCTTTGTTACTTCACCTTTAAAGTTTTTGTTACCTGTAAGTATTAAGTTCGCTGTTCCTACATTTACATTGTGTTCATAAACAATACTATAATCTGTATTATTCTCTAATTCATAAGTTCCCATCATAATTGTAACAGATGGTCTATTTTCCTTAGTGTTATAAACATATGAGTCTTTAGAAAGTGTTATTTCTGTATCACTTAAATCAAATTGCTTAATTTCAAATTTAAGAACTAAATCTTCACTTGAATTTGTTTCTTTAAACTTATAATTATTTGGATAAATTAATTCAATAACAACATCATAAGTTCCTGCATTGGTTTGCTTATAACCTAAAACATTAAATAATTCATTATTTATGTAAGAAAGTTCCGCTTCATGAAGAGAAGCATTGTAGGTATATTCTCCAATAATTGTTGGAGATTCAACTTCTTGTTTTTCAATTTCAAAATCAATAGTAATATTGTCACTTGTGTTAGCAGTTTCCCAAATATAATTTGTTTGGTTAACAAGAGAAAGTGTTAAGGTATATTTTCCAGCATTAATCATATCTCCTGTGTTAGCAACTTCAAATAAATCACTTTCATAAGACCATACAGGATTTACTGGTTGACCAGTGTAAACATATTTTGTATTTGTATCAATTGTAGGTTCTTCAACTGCGAACTTATTAATTATAAATTCAAGTTCAATATTTTCAGAATTTTTGTTATTAATCCAAATAAAATTTACATCATCTTTAAGAGATACAACAACATTGTAAGTTCCTGCGTTAGTTTGAGTAGCACCTAAAACTGTAAATAAACTATCATCTATGTAAGAAAGTTCAGCAGTTTGAGCATCACCTGTATATGTATAAGTTCCAACAATTGTTGGTTCTAAAACACCTTTGATACCAATAGTAAATGCTTTTGTAACTGTTCCCTGATAATTGCCCTTACCATCTACAATAATTTCAGCAACACCACTAACAACATTGTCTTTATAAGAAACTGTGTAATCAACATCTTTTTCTAATGTCGTTCCCTTATATTCAACAATAACAGTTGGTTCAATTACACTACCTGTATAGTCATATTGTTCTTTTTCAATTGTAAGAGTTGTTTGATTTTCAAGACTTGCACTTTCAACTGTGTATGCTAATGCTAAATCTTCATTATTTTGAGCATTTTTCCAAATATAGTTATCAACATCTACAAGTTTTACAATTACACAGTATTCACCTGCATTTGTTTGCTTATTATTTGAAACTGTATAAATAAGTTCATCATATTTAGAAATTAAAATTTCTAATTCTTCACCTGTGTATGTATAAGTTCCAACAATTGTTGGTTCTTCAATTTCCATAGGAGTAATATCAAAAGTTTTTGTAACTGTGCCTTTATAATTACCCTTACCTTCAATTACAACACTTGCAGTTCCCACATTGATATTATCTTTATATGAAACTGTAAATTCAGTATTAATAAGAAGATTTACTTCATTATAAACAATTGTAACAACTGGACAATTTTCATTTTTTGAATAAACATAAGATGATTTTTCAAGTTCAGTTGTAAGTGAATTTATATCTAATGCTTCAATAACAAAATCTAATTTTAAACTAGCAGTTGTTCCATCTGTCCATGTGTAATTATCATCATCTACCAAAGATACAACAATTTCATAACTGCCTGCATTTGTTTGTTTATTACCTGTAACTGTATATAAATCACTATCATCAGTATTTGTTAAATTTGCTGTTTGTTCATTTCTATTATAAGTATAAGTTTCACTTAAACTTGGCATTTTTACAAGTTCTGGACTAATCACAAAGTCAAGTGAGAGTTCTACGTTTGTTCAATCTGTCCAAGTATAGTTTTTATAATCATTTAACTTAACTGTTACCTTATATGTTCCTGCATTTGTTTGTTTGTTTCCTGTAACTGTGTAATGTTCACCTATATTTGTAAGAGTTGCTGTTTGCTCTTCTCCTGTATATGTATATGTTCCTGTAATTACTGGTTTTTCTACCTTTACTGCATTAATCACAAAGTCAAGTGAAAGTTCTACATTTGTTCCATCTGTCCAAGTATAGTTTTTATCATCATTTAACTTAACTGTTACCTTATATGTTCCTGCATTTGTTTGTTTGTTTCCTGTAACTGTGTAATGTTCACCTATATTTGTAAGAGTTGCTGTTTGCTCTTCTCCTGTGTA
>JAFTMY010000012.1 GCA_017452165.1 Clostridia bacterium
ATCAAATTCATCAAAATCTTTTTCAAAATCTTCAAAGAAATCATCATCAAATCCATTTTGATAAGAGTTATTTATCTCACTATTAATAGATGGTCTATTATTAAAATTATCTTTTGCTCCTGAAACCATTGTTACAATTCCAGAAATTATCAAAATTGCAGCAAGAACATATATTGCAATTGCAATATACCTAAAAATGTGCTTATTATTTTCTTTAACCTCTTCCATAATTGTATCCTACCAAAGGTATTATAACACAATAAGTTAATTTTCTCAACAATTTAATAAAAATAATTTATTTATATATTATACATATATTTACAAAACTAAAAAATAATTATATATAAAAAATTCATTATGTTGTTTTAATTAAGTATATTTTATTAAAATTTTACATTTTTATTGTATTTTTATAAAAAATCAATAACTGATATTTAAATTTTATTTTAATATATTAGTTAAAATTGTTTTAATATTTTATTATTTTATGTATAATATTTTTGAGGTAAAAAATGGAAAAATATTTTAATATAAATAAAGATTTAATTTCTTTAGCAGAATCAGTGGAAGAAGAATTAATCCCTGTTTTCAAGAAGTTTGAAAAAAATGAACTTTTATGTAGTAGCAAAGTTCTTAGTGCTTTTCAAAGAAACCAAGTTTCTACTACTGATTTTATTGAAGTATGTGGCTATGGTTACTATGATGGTGGAAGAGAAAAGTTAGAAAAAATTTACTCTGAAATATTTAATGCTGAAGATGCATTAGTTAGACCACAAATTATGTCTGGAACTCATGCTTTAGCCCTCACATTATTTGGTCTTTTAAAGTATGGTGACACTCTTATTTCAATAACCGGAGACCCCTATGACTCTCTTCAAAGCATCATTGGACTTTGCGGAGATAGTAAAAATTCACTACTTCAAAATGGCGTTAAATACGAACAAATTGAACTAGTTAATGATGACTTTGATATTACTGCAATTCAAAATAGATTAAAAAAGGGTGGTGTGAAAGTTCTTGAAATTCAACGCTCTCGTGGCTATTCTCATAGAAAGAGTTTAACAATTGATAAAATTGAAAGAGTTATAAAAGCAATTCGTGAAATTGACAATGATGTTGTAATTATGGTTGACAACTGTTATGGTGACTTTGTGGAAGATAGAGAACCTACTGATGTTGGTGCAGATGTAATTGTAGGTTCAATGCTTAAAAATCTTGGTGGTGGAGTTGCTCCAACTGGCGGTTATATTGTTGGTAAAAAAGACCTTATTTGGGATATTAGTGAAAAGTTTTCTGCTCCTTGCGTGGGAAAAGACCTTGGTGCAAATATGAATCAATTAAAGTCTTTCTACTTTGGTTTATACAATGCTCCAAGTGCAGTATGTTCAAGTTTAAAAACAATGGCTTTTGCAAGTCGTATTTTAGAAAAACTCGGTTACAAAGTTGACCCATTGTTTGATGAAAAAAGAACTGATATTATTCAAACAATTGACTTTTTCAAATCTGATACCCTTATAAAATTTTGTCAAGGTCTTCAAAAAGCATCGGCTGTTGATAGCCAATTTATGCCAGTGCCATCTGAAATGCCTGGATACCCACACGAAGAGATTATGGCAAGTGGTAGTTTCAATCCTGGCTCAACAATTGAACTTTCATGCGATGGTCCAGTAGTTGAACCATTTACCGCTTATATGCAAGGTGGTCTTACATATAATTATGGAAAACTTGGTGTGCTTCTTGGAATTAACCATTTCTTAGAAAATTAAAAAATATATAAAAATGTAATAAATTTATCAATTATAAGCATTTATTACATTTTAAATATAATTTTATAAAAAATAAAGGAGAATTAATATGAAATTTAATGGATTTACAATGCCTGCTAAAGAGATAAATGAAGATGCAATGTATATTTGCGAAAAATTTGGTTTTGTCTTAGATGGAGCAACAGGACTACTTAAAGAAAATGTATCACCTATTAAAAGTGATGCTGCTTGGTTTACACAAATTTTTAGAGAATTTTTAATCAATAACTTAGACGATACATCTAAATCTATTCAAGAGATTATTATAAAAGGTATTATTGAAATTGATAACGCTTATATGTCATTTCCTAATGCTGAATATGTAAAATCAAAACCATCTTCAGGTGTTGCAATTTATAGAATTAATAATGACAAACTTGAATACTTTATCTTAGGAGATTGCTCATTTTTAGTTTCAGATAAAACAGGTAATATTACTCATTTAAAACTTGATGACCTTACTAGACTTGACGCAATTAATATTAATAAAATGGCTGAAATTGCAAAAAAACAAAACATCAATGTTGTAGATGCAAGAGTGCTTATTAATGATGATTTAGTTAAAACTAGATTAATGCAAAATACTGATGAAGGTTACTGGATTTTATCTGACGACACCGAAGCACCATCACATGCACTTGTTGGAGAAATTCAACTTGATAGTATTAGTCAAATTGTTGGAACTAGTGATGGTTTTAGTCAAATTTATGATACTTTCTTTATCTACACAAAAGAAGAATTAATGGCTAAACTCTCTAGCAATACACCTATTGAAGAACTTTATAAAACACTTTGTAATGAGCAAGATAAAGATGCCTTTTGCAATGAAAAACCTAGATTTAAACTTAGAGATGATGCAACTTTAATTTATGCAGAATTTTAATAAAAATGTATAATTTTATTTCTTTAAATTTAAAATAAACATTATAAATAAAAAACAATGTAAAATACTACATTGTTTTTTATTTTAATTATTTCATACAAATTATTATAATTAATTATTAATATTGTATTTTATTACTTAATAAATATTAGTAATTTACATTTTTAATTATTATTTTATAAATTTTAATATAAAATTTTTTCTTGACAAAATGGTTTATTTTTTATACCATAAACTTAATATTTTTACATAAGGAGAACTACTGACAAAATAATTTTTAATCAGTATAATATATTATGGAAAACAAAGACAATTTATCAAGAGAAAAGACCGGTAAAATAGCAAGTGCTGTTGGAATACTTGCTAATATTTTTCTTGCCCTTGGCAAAATTATAGTTGGCTTAATTTTCGGTTTTATGTCAGTTTTAGCAGATGGTTTAAACAACTTATCTGATTGCGGAAGTAGTATTATTTCTTTAATTTCTTTTAAACTATCATCTAAACCTGCAGATGAAGAACACCCTTACGGACACGAAAGAATTGAATATATTTCATCAATGATTGTTGCTTTTTTAATTTTATTAATTGCATTTGAACTTGTAATGGAGGCTATTGGAAAAATCATTAATCCAACTAAAATTGAATTTTCTTATGTTATAATTTTAGTTTTAGTCGCATCAATAATAATAAAAGCATTAATGTTTGTTTATTATAGAATAGTTGCAAAAAAAATAAATTCTGAACTTTTAAAAGCAACATCAGTAGACTGTATCTCTGACTCAATTTCAACAAGTGCTGTTTTAATTTCAATTGTTGTTGGAAAACTTATCAATTACAATATTGATGGATATATCAGTATAGTGGTTGCGTTATTTATTGCATACTCTGGTATAAATATTCTTAAAGAAACAATCTCTCATTTAATCGGTCAAGCACCCGACAAAGAACTAATAGCCCAAATTAAAACTAGAATTTTAAATCATACTGAAGTTCTTGGTATTCACGATTTAAATGTTTATTCTTATGGTCCAAATAAATTTTTTGCAAGTGTTCACATTGAACTTGATTCAAGTGCAAATGTCCTAGACTCACACGAATTAATTGACGAAATCGAGCGAGAATTTATTGAAGAAACAAACATTGTTTTAACAGGTCATCACGACCCTATTGTTATTGACGACGAAGAAACAAATACTCTTAGAAAACAAATTGGCGAGATTGTAAAAGCATTAAATCCTGAGTTTTCTATGCATGATTTTAGAATGGTTAAAGCAACAAATTTTACTAATTTAATATTTGAAGTCGCTATTCCATTTAATACAAAAAAAACTATCGAAGATATAAAAAACGATATTAAAAATGAAATTTTAAAACTTGGTGAAAATTACCGACCAGTAATTATGGTTGAAAAACAAATTTATAGATAAAACTTTTTACATTAAAAAGCACCCACTAAAAAGTAGGTGCTTTTTATTTTTATTAAATTTTTTGTTATATTTTATTGATAATCATATCTTTTAATTCCTTAGCACTTGCAATAGTAAAAGGCATAAGTAAATGCTTATTTTCATAAGTTAAAAGTTCTTTTTTTAGTGGAAAAATACTTTCTCCATTTTCATAGTAAACTGCCCCACCACTTTTTTCAATAAGGTAAGAACTTTGAACAATATCCCAAATATTTGCACTTCTTCTTGAAAAAATCTTATTTCTATTTACTGCAACTTCGCAAAATTGAGCAAGTGTCGAATGCCCTGCATGTGCTCTTATTATTTCATTGTTTTTGAACATATTTGCAATTTTTGTTTCAAATTCATTTCTCTCAAAATCTTTATGGATATGACTCACATATTTATAATCGCCCTTGTTTTCAACCTTAAAATTAAATGGTTTCCCAAAATTAAAAACTTTTTCTCTAAACATATTTGCAGACAATAAATATGGACTACCAAGCCATTTTTCAGGAATATAAACAAGCGACAAAACAGGACTTAAATTATCAAGCAAACAAACACCTACACACCACTCAAAATTTAAAGTATCTCTAAATGCTTTTGTTCCATCTATTGGGTCTAAAATCCAAATATATCTATTATTAAATGCTGTTTTAAAGATTTCCTCATTGAAACTTTCTTCTTGAATAACTACACTTCCACTTAGTAATTTTGGTAATTTTTCTTCAAATATTTCACCAATTTTTATATCAGCAATAGTTGCTGAATCGCCATCGGATTTTTCTTCAACAACAACCATATTTTGCCTTGTTTTATCAATAATTTCTTTAACTTCACCCTGCAAAATATCAATAATTTCTTTTTCTATAAAATCTAATTTATCTTTACTTAAACTTTCAATACTCATAAAACCTCTATTACATTTTATCATAGAAAACCAATTTTTTCAACAAATAAAATATTAACAAATTATAATTATTTTTAAATTAGTGTATAAAATAATCTCATTTTTCTCATAATTTAATTAAGGAGTTATAAATGGAAAATAATACAACAAACGAATTACTCGACAAAACTTACGAAAATGTTAGAATGGCAAGTTATGCTATTGATTGCATTATGGAAAAAATTGAAAACGAAAAGTTTGCTAATCTTCTTAGAAAGCAAAATGAATTTTACCTTGAAACCGTAACATATATTGAAAATTTAGCAGAAAAACTTGGTCATAAGTTAAAAGATATAAACCTGATGCAAAAAAGTATGTCTTTTGTAAGTATTAAAATGAAAACTATAATGAATAACGATTCGCCAAAACTTGCAGAAATGCTTATTCAAGGAACAACTATGGGAATCACTGATACTATAAAAGCAAAAAATGAATTCCCTACTAAAAACAAAGATTAAAACTCGATAACAGAAAGCATTATTAGTCACGAAGAAGAATTTGTCGACTCACTTAAAACATTTTTATAATTACAACTTTATTAAACTATCAAATAAAATAAAAAAATAAAATAGATGCTAAAATTTAGCATCTATTTTACTTTTTATATATCAATTTATTTTCAACTATAAAAATATCATTTTAGTAGTATTTAGAATAACATAACTCTCAAACCACTTATGTTTTAACACCTGAAGAAGAATTGTTTTAGTAGTATTTAGAATAACATAACTCTCAAACATTATGCGAGTTACAAAACCTATATCGACAGTTTTAGTAGTATTTAGAATAACATAACTCTCAAACTGTAATTTTAAAATTCTCATCAACGGTTTCGTTTTAGTAGTATTTAGAATAACATAACTCTCAAACA
>JAFTMY010000058.1 GCA_017452165.1 Clostridia bacterium
AAATTTTTTTGATAATATTTTTTTATAAAATATAATTATCTTTTTTAAAAAATATGAATATTAAAATTTTTTATTATTATATAAAGTATATACTAGTTAATGATAATTTTATTTTAAATAAAAAATAATTTACTTTAAAAACCGATTGTGATATTATTATTTTATGGAAAAAGAAAAAATAGAAAAAAACAAAAATGAATTTTTAGAAATAGTTAAAAACAATATAACTAGAACAGGAATTGATGAGTTTATTGCTTGGCTTATAAAGACTGACTTTTTTGAAGCGCCAGCAAGTTCTAAATTTCACTCAGCAGAAGCAGGTGGACTTTGTGAACACTCAATTAAAGTTTACAAAAGACTCCTTTCTCTTGCAACTGCCGAGTGGGGCGAAGAAAATATAAACAAAGAAAGCATCGCTATAATTGCGCTTTTTCATGATATTTGTAAATGCTATTATTATAAGGTAGAAATGCGAAATGTTAAAGAAAATGGCGAGTGGGTTCAAAAACCTTACTATAAAGTTGACGACCAACTTCCTTATGGACATGGCGAAAAATCTGTTTATATAATAAATGGTTATATGCGACTCACCCGAGAAGAAGCATTAGCAATTAACTGGCATATGGGTGCTTATGATATGAGAGTAAAAGCGGGAGACCAAAGTTATGCAAATGTTTATTATAAATACCCAATTTGCCTTCTCACTCACTTAGCAGATGTTATGGCATCATATCTAGATGAATCAAGACCTGAATAATTTAAAATTAAAATAATCTAAAAATGTAAAAATATTAATTAAAAAACACAATAAAACACATAATTATATATTTATTAAAAACAGGAGAATTTATGGATAAGAAAAAAATCGCTGACCTTTTATTTCCAAATCTTAAATGGACAACAGAAGAAATTGAAGCAAAATACCCAAAAAGAAATTTAACAAGTGAACAAGTTGTATCAAGATATGCACCAAGTCCAACAGGATATATGCATGTAGGAAACTTTTTCCAAATGTTTATCTCTTACAACCTTACAAGAATCACTGATGGAAGATTCTTCCTTAGAATCGAAGACACAGACTCAAAGAGAGAAAAGAAAGATGCAACAAAAGTTATTTACGAAATTCTTTCTAAATTTGGAATTAAATTTAATGAATATCAAACACTCGACGGTGAAGACATTGGAGACTATGGTCCTTATGTTCAAAGTCAAAGAGTTGATATTTATAAGGCTTATGCAAAAAAACTTGTAGCAGAAGGAAAGGCTTTTCCTTGTTTTTGTAAAAAAACTGAAGGAAAGGAAGATATTTTAAAACTTCGTGAACAAAAATTTTCAGTTGATGATGAAAAAGAATATGACCCATGTAGAGATTTGACACTTGCAGACGTTGAAGCAAAACTTAGCGAAGGTTTACCTTTTGCAATTAGACTTAGAACAAAAAATGACGGAACACAAAGAGTTAAATTTTATGACTTAATCAAAGGAGAAATTGAAGCAAAGGCAAACTCAAAAGATTTCATCTTACTTAAAAATGACGGAATCCCACCTTATGCATTTGCCCATGCAGTAGACGACACACTTATGGGAACAACAATAGTTGTTCGTGGTGAAGAATACATCTCTTCTACCCCATCACATATTGAACTTTTTGAAGCACTCGGCTTTGACAAAATTACCTATTGCCACAACCCACTTATTTGTAAAATCGGAGACCAAGGTAATAGAAGAAAAATCTCTAAGCGTCTCGACCCTGAAGCAGATATGAGATATTACTTTGAAGAAGGCTATCCACTTGAAAGTGTTCTTGAATACCTTTTAAATATCATCAACTCAGGATTTGAAGGTTGGAGATCAAAAAACCCTACACTTCCTTGGCAAGAATTTAAGTTTGGTGTTAATGACATTACAACTGTTGCCCCAATTTTTGACCTTGTTAAACTTGGCGACATATCTAAAAATATTATTTCTAAAATGACAGCAAGTCAAGTTTACGACAATGTCCTTGCTTGGGCTGAAGAATATGACAATGAGTTTGCATCATATTTAAAAGAAAATAAAGAGTTTGCAACAAAGGTATTTAATATTGACCGTGAAACACCAAAACCAAGAAAAGATATTTATTGCTGGAAAATGGTTAAATCATATTTTGACTATATGTTCTCTTCCCCATCTTCTAGCGAACTAAGCGAAGAAGATACAGAAAAATATCAAGAGTTTATTAAAGAATACTCAAAAGATTTCTCGCTCCCTGAAACAAAAGAAGAGTGGTTCGCAAATATAAAGGTAGTTGCAGAAAAACTCGGATATGCGGTAGACAACAAACTTTATAAAGCAAACCCTGAAGCATATAAAGGAAATACTGCAAAGGCCTGTGAGTTTGTTAGACTTGCACTTACTGGAAGAAAGAACTCACCTGACCTTTATGAAATTATGTCAATTTTAGGAAATGATGAAATCACAAAAAGATTTTCTCAAGTTTAATAAAAATTAAAAAAGTAACAAATTTTATTTGTTACTTTTTATTTATTATGTAAAATTTAATACATTATTTATATTATTTTACATTATTATAATAAAAATTTAAATAAAACTCTATTTTTTATTAATATTTTCAATTATTATTTTCTTTTTTAATTAATATTGTAATTTTTAATAAAATATTAAACATATTTTACATTTTAAATATTATTTTTACCATTATTTAATCTTATATTATACATATTTACTTGTTTTATTACATATATCGATATAATTTTTAATGCCTAAGCAAATACTATTATTATATTTTTATTTTACAATGAACTAAAAAATGTTATAATATCTATATTGAAATAATTTTACACTTTAATTACCAAAGGAGAAAATCTATGGATAATTTTAAATATAAAATCAAAAAATGGCTAAAAACATCTCTAGTTCTTATTTTGATATTACCTATTTGTTTAATGTTCACTGCTTGCAATAATAACTTATCTGCCTATGAACTTGCAGTTGAAAACGGGTTTAAAGGAACTGAAGCAGAGTGGCTCAACTCTTTAAAATCAAAAAGTGCCTACGAAATCGCAGTTGAAAATGGTTTTAAGGGAACTGAAGCAGAATGGCTTGAAAGTTTGAAAGGTAAAAGCGCCTATGAACTTGCAGTTGAAAACGGGTTTAAAGGAACTGAAGCAGAGTGGCTAGTAAGTCTTCAAGGACAAAATGGCGAAAATGGAGAAGATGGAAAAAATGCTTCCTCTGTTGACACTTACGACGCATATACCAAAGCAAAGCAAAATGGCGAAGTTCCTAACACCTGCACTTACCTTGAATTTTTAGAAATGTTTTTTGCAGGTTCACCTGACTACACTTACTCAGTTGCTAGTAAAAACTTAATGAGCATTGTTTCTATTTATTCTTATGCAAGTCCTAGTTCAATTTCTTCTTCTCAATCAGGTTCTGGTGTTATTCATAGCATTGATAGTGAAGGAAATGCTTACATAATCACAAATTTCCATGTTGCATATCAAAACTCAGCAACAATGTATCCTTACTACAAACTCTATCTTTATGGTCAAAGCGAATTTATTCCTGCAACATTTGTTGGTTCTGCAAGGTCTTATGATATAGCAGTTTTGAAAGTAGAAAAAAGCGAACTTTTATTAAAATCAAACGCTCAAGCAGTTACATTTAGAGATTATGATGCAAAACTTGCTGAAACTTGTTACGCTATTGGGGACACAAATAAATCAGGAATTACTCTCACGAAAGGAGTTATCTCAGTAGAGCGAGAAGAAGTAAAAATGAATATCGGTGGCATTTATTCTTTTTATAATGAAATTCGCCATGATGCTTTTATCTCTCACGGAAATTCTGGTGGTGGACTCTTTGATTCAAATGGTTATTTAATTGGAATCACAAATGGAGGCGTTGCAAATACTCTTATGAACTACGCAATCCCTGTAAGTTATGTAAAACCACTTTGTGACAATATTATTAAAAACTGCGATGAAAACAATAAAAAAGCCCTCATTATAAAAACAGGTATTGAAGACCATCTTGAAGCAATTAACACAATTACTATTTATGATAAAGAAACTTCTTCTGTAATTACAAAACAAACCGTCGCAATTTCACAAATTGTTGTAGATAGTTTATTTGCAATTGAAGGAACTCTTCAATCTGGAGACATTATAAAAACAATAACTTATAATGGAATTGTTTACGATAACATAAAAACTGACACATTAAAAACACTTTTACTATCTTCTAAAGCAGGAGATGTTTTAACAATTTCTGCAGAGAGAATAGTAAAAAATCAAGAAGAACAAAATCCTGAAAATCAAGATACTGAAACAATAACTCAAATAACAGCAACTATCACCTTACCTGCAACACATTTAGATAAATTAAAATAATTTATATTAAAATGTTAATTTCAATAATATTTGTATAAATTTATACAACTTTAATAAAAAATTATAAAAATTTATAATTTTTAACCCATAAAAACCACTATTTTACTAAAATTTTAAGTAAAATAGTGGTTTTTACTTTATTTATAATTGTTTTTTACATTTTTATTTATATTTTAAACTTAATTTTTATTATTTTTATATACAAATCTAACCTTGCAATCCTTTACCATTTCATTTTTAAATTTAATATCGTTTTCAAGTTTATTTATAAAATAACCTTGCTCACTTAAACTTAAATTATCATTAACAATAAGATCAGCGTCAACCATTATAAAATTTCCAAATAGCCTTGTTTTTATTTCGCAGCCGTCCGAGTATGATCTATTCATTATAATATTTTCTATCTCTTTTTCTATCTCGCTTGGTGCAGACCTATCTATCATCTTTTTTATAGAATCAACAAACACATCAATTGAAACTTTAAAAATAAGCAAACATATAAAGATACTAGCAACTAAGTCCATAAATGAAAATCCAAGCATAGAACCAATTATTCCGATAAAAATACCAACCAGAGAAAATGTGTCTGACAAATTATGAAAAGCATCTGCTTTTAAGATATTTGAATTTGTCTTTTTAGCAATTATAAAACTAATAATAAACATCAATATTTTAGTTACAACTGACACAATTGAAATAATAAGCGCCACCATATTAGGGGTTAAACTCTCTACAGTCTCCTTCTTGGTAAGTCTTTCAAAATTATTAAGAGCAATAAATAATCCAACGGTAAAAAGTATAAATGATAAAATTATACTAAGCGCACACTCAAACCTATCGTAGCCATATTTATATTTATTATCTGCTTTTTTAGAAGAAATCTTTACTCATAAAATAAATAAAACATTTAAAAATACATATGAAAAATAGTTAAAAGAGTCATTTATAATAGCATAATATTTTAAAAAATAACAATCAAATAATTTAATGAAAGACAAAAAAATGTTATTTAAAAT
>JAFTMY010000059.1 GCA_017452165.1 Clostridia bacterium
AATTATTAAAGCCTGATTGGAATTATAGCAATGTAAATATTTCTTCTACTCTTGCTGAATTCCTAGGTGTTGAAAATAAAAATACAACTCTTCCTATATTAAAACAGGAGTTAGACAAAGAGTATAAAAATGTAGTATTTATTTGCTTTGACGGACTTGGAATTTACCCTTTAAGGCAAAATTTAGAAGAATACGACCTATTTGTTAGGGAAACAAAACAAGTTCTTTATTCAACATTTCCATCAACCACAACAAACGCTACAACTTCACTACTTACTAATACTTTTCCACTAGAACATGGTTGGTTTGGTTGGAGTTTGCATTTTAAAAATATAAATAGGAATATTGATATTTATACTCACAATGATTCTTGGACTGGTCAAAAAGTTGATATGAGTAAGGTTGAATTAAAAAGACCACAGTATTATTTTGATAAGGAGAGCAGTGGAGAGTATGAAATAAATACAGTATTTCCTCCTTATGTTGTTGTTGAAAATAAGGATAGAAATAATGTTTACTCAAATAATAAGGATTTTTTTGATAAGATTATAAAGGTTTGCAAGAAAAGTGGAAAGCAATTTTGTTATGCTTATAATCAAGAACCTGACCATACAATGCATGATTGTGGGGTGACTTGTGAAGAAAGTAAGAAACTTATTAAGTTACTTCAAGATGGAGTTCAAAGATTAATTGAAGAAACAGAAGATACATTGTTTATAATTACTGCTGACCACGGTCAAATTGATGTAACTGGATATGTCGAGTTTTATAAAGACAAAAAACTTTTAGATATGCTTAAAATTTATCCATACCTTGATTCAAGAGCACCAGCATTTATTGTAAAGGAAGGTAAAGAAAAAGAATTTGAAAAATATTTTAGTAGCAAGTATGGAAAAGATTTTCTGCTTTATAAAAGTGATTATTTAGTAGATAATGGTTATTTTGGAACAATCGGAGATAAAAGAGAATATTTAGGGGATTACATTGCTATTGGGTATACTTATAATCAAGGACTATTAACTGAGAAAAGTCACAGGTTTAAAGGTCATCATACTTCACTTACTGAAGAAATGGAAGTCCCTTTAATATTAGTAAATAGTAGAAAAAATAATAGAGATAAATATTAAAAATGTAAATTAATACTATAATATAGTATAAATTTTACAAAATAAATAAAATTTAATATAAATTATATTAAAAATATTGTAATACTGATGAAAAAGTTGTAAAATTATATTATTAATAAATAAAAATGTAAAAAATTAATTCAAAAAAATTATAATTTACAAAATAAAAAAAAAAGGAGATAGGAATTATGAAACATATTGAAGTTGTTGCAGGTGTAATTGAATTTGATGGAAAGATTCTTTGTATGCAAAGAGATAAAGGTAAGTTTGAGTATGTGTCTTATAAATGGGAGTTTCCAGGTGGAAAGATAGAAGAAGGGGAAACTAAGCAAGAAGCACTCGCTAGAGAACTTAGAGAAGAAATGGAGATGGAAGTAGATGTAAATGAGCATCTTACAGATGTTTATTATGAATATCCAGATTTTACTATGAATATGTATTGCTTTAAGTGTAAGGCTCACTCAGACAAATTTGTTTTAAATGTTCATCATGATTTTAAGTGGCTTAAAAAGGAAGACCTTATGTCTGTTGATTGGGCACCAGCAGATGTTCCTATTGTTGAAAAGATTTTAGAAAATTAATATATTTAATAATTGTTTATTTAGTTTTGTAAAGATTGTTTTATAAATATTTATAATAATTATTTTAAAAAAAAGAGTTTAGCAAATAGATTTTTGTTAAACTCTTTTTTATTTAAAAGTAATAATATGTATCATTATAATAAAAATTTGTATATTATTCTTATAAAAAAATTAGTAGCGCTTAATTTTTAGGTGCTACTAAATTTTCAATTTAATCGTTAGAAAATTTTATATTATAATAATTTTACAAATAATATAATAAAGAAACAAAGGAGAAATCTTTTTTGAAATTATTTAAAACAAATTATATATTTATTAATAATAAAAAGATTCTATCGATAATAGTATTATATCATAAATGTCATAATATGTAAATATTAAAAAAAAATAAGATATGAAGTTATAAAATCTGTTGTTTTTGATAATAAAAAATATATTTAAAATGTTAAAATATGAATAAAAACTAACAAAAAATACATTATTAAAATATTATAGAGTGAATTATACTATAAAACTATTATAATATAATAATTTTCTTATAATATTTTTAATAATGTAAAAAAATGGTTATTTATTTCAAAAATTAACATTTTTATTAATTAATAAAACTAATTATAGTCAGGTTTTACTAAGTGCTGAATAACAAATTGATTGAAAAATTCTTTTAAATTATTTGAGGCTTTGATTAAGTCATCACAGGTTAACTCTTTAAGAGTTTCTTTATAAAAATTAAATTCAATATAGTCATAACCAAGCGCACCGCATTTGCATTTTTGATGAATAGTCTTTTCTTTTTCTATACTAAGTTTAAAAATAGTGTCTTGCATTTCATCAGGTATTTCATCATTAAAATATATAATTATACCTATAACACTTCTATAAAAACTAAAACTAATTCTACCATTTTCGATATTTTGATAAAAAGAGTATTCTTCATATCTTTTTTTTGTTAAATCAAGTCTTTGATTAATTTCTTTTTTAAGTTGTTTTACATATTTGTTTTGAAATAGCATTTTAGTTATTACTCCTTTTTACTTCCCATTGTTCCATTTTCTTCAATACGTTTTCTATATTTTTCTAAAATACGGTCAAGTGTTTTTTCTGCATCAATGCCTGTTTCATTTGCAAGGCAAAGCATAGAGTATAGTGTGTCACCAAACTCAAGTTCAAAATCTTCGTGCATAACAAATGGTTTTGTTCCGTATTTTGAACCTTTAAGGTATTCTTTGACGAGTTCTCCGAGTTCGCTTTGAATATCAATTAATCTTGCGTATGTTGGCATTGGTTTTCTGTGGCAGTTCATATTATCATTAAATTCTTTAACTTTATTTTGCATAATTTTCTCCTTTACAATATTATTATAACATAAGAAAATCAAAACAATAAAACAAAACTAAAAGTTAAATAATATTTTTAATAAAGGTTTTATATTGCAAAATTTAAAGTGCTGTATTAATTGAATATTTTTAATTACATATAATAAAAATAAGAGTGAAAATGACTTGTAAAAAACACATTTTTACTTTAATATATTTGTATGAGAAATGTTTTATTGATGAAGATAAAGGATTCTGCAAAAGCAGTTTTGCCTATTGTTTTATTTATTATTTTATTTAGTTTTACGCCACTTTATAATTTATCGCCATATCAAATTGGTGCTTTTTTGGTTGCATCAGTTTTAACAATAGTGGGTATTGCAATTTTTGACTGGGGTGCAGATGTTTCAATGACTCCGATGGGGCAGTTTATGGGCGAAGGTCTCACTGCAAAAAAGAAATTTACACTTCTTTTGATTGTATCTTTCTTAGTTGGAACTCTTACAACAATTTCTGAACCAGATTTAGAAGTTTTAGCAAATCAACTTGGCTCACTTGTTGATAAAACCACGTTTATTATGGTTGTTGGTGTTGGCGTAGGTGTAATGCTTTTAATTACAATTATTAAAATCTTTTTCAAAAAATCACTTTCACTTCTTTTAATGTTTTTTCATTTAGTTTTATTTGCAGTAACAATTATTGCGATTGAAAAAAATGGCTTTGAGTTTATATCACTTGCATATGATTGTGGTGGGGTAACGACTGGACCTATTACAGTTCCGTTTGTCCTTGCACTAGGAATTGGTATTTCAACAACGCTTAATAGTAGGGACTCAAAAGATAATAGTTTTGGTTTAATTGCTCTTTGCTCGGTTGGTGCAATAATTGCTGTTTTATTTTTAAGTATTTTTATGGCAGGTGATGCAAAGATTGATACAGGTGATTATGGAATAAGTAATACTATTTATACTGATTTTTTGCATAATGTTCCACATATTTGTAAACAGGTTGGAATTTCACTTGGATTAATTGTTGTTTTATTTTTAATTTGTCAATTTGCATTTTTAAAACTTGATTTTAAAACTATTAAGCAACTTGCAGTGGGTTTAGTATTCACATTTATTGGTCTAGTGTTTTTACTTGTTGCAGTTGAAACGGTTTTTATTGATGTTGGTTTTGAAATTGGTTCACAAATGGCTAAGAGTGGTGGGAAAATAGCACCAGTGTTATTTACCTTTGTGCTGGGGGCTCTTATTGTTATTGCTGAACCTGCAATTCAGGTTATGGTAAGGCAGGTAGAAGATATTACAAATGGATTAATTACAAAAAAATCAATGCTTATTGGGCTTGCTGTGGGTGTTGGACTTGCAGTTTGCTTGTCGGTAGTTAGAATTATTTATAATTTCAATTTAATGTATATTGTTGTTCCTGTGTATGTTGTGTCGCTTGGTTTGTCATTTTTTGTTCCACCTATTTACACTGCTATTGCTTTTGACTCGGGTGGTGTCGCAACTGGTCCTCTCACATCAAGTTTTATTCTTCCGTTAATGGTGGGATTTTGCACTGTTTTGCAAGGCTCTAGCGCTGTTCTTCAACTTGCTTATGGCGTGCTTGCAATGGTTGGTGTTTTTCCACTTATAACTGTTCAACTCTTAGGTTTTGGTAATATTTTAAGAAAGAATCGTGAAAAGAAAATCGCTATGCGAAGGATTCTTAGTAGTGATGATAAACAAATTATAAGTTTTGAATAAAAATAAAATCGATTAAAATTTAGATTAAAAATCAAAATAAAAATCTAAAAAAAAGGAGTTTGTTTATGAAAAGTAAAAGTCCAGAAAAATTACAACTTTTGTTTACTGTTGTAACTCGTGGTAAATCAAATGTAATTGTTGATGCACTTGAAGAAATGGGTGTTAATGCTCAATTTGTTTTAAACGGCAGTGGACTTAAAGGTAAAGAACTTAAATCGCTATTTAATTATAGTGAAAAAGATGTCATCATAAGTTTTATTCAAAGCGAGAAATCTAAAGAGATAATTTCAAAACTTGAAGAGAAATTTGATAAGATAAAAAACTGCTATGGTGTGTCTTGGGTTGTGTCCGTGTCTAGTATAATTGGTGTATCAATGTATCAATTTTTGATTGATTATAGAAAGGGGGGAAATGTAAATGGCTAATGATAATAATGGTAATGTTTTAGAAGAAAAGGTGGTTGAAAAAATTGATAAAAAATCAACTAAAAAAGTTGTAGATAAAAAATCTACTAAAAAGGTAGATAAGAAACCTAGAAAAAAGGTTGAAGAAGAAATTATTGTAAATCAAGCACAAATGGTTGTTGTTATTTATAACTCAGGTTATTCAGATAAACTTTTTGAAGTTGCTAAAAAGTTAAATCTAAATGGTGGAACATTTTTAAAGGCGCATGGTATGAGTAAATTTGAGGCTGAAAAGTTTTTCAATGTTGTCATTGAACCTGAAAAAGAAATTGCACTCCTTGTTGTAAATAAAGAAATTACAAACAAACTTTTGAGCGAAGTTTATGATAGCATTGGTCCTAATACTGAAGTTCAAGGTATTGCGTTTGCAATAAATGTTGACGCAATGACTGATAATTTAAACAAACAACTTTTTCCTGAAGTAAAAACTGAAGAAGAATAAAAACAAAATAAGAGAGTGTTACTCTCTTTTTTTGTTATAAAAAATAATAAAAATGTAATAAATATAGTAGTTAAATAGATAAAAATACATTTTTATAAAAAATTTTGTAAAAATACATTTGTATTTAATTAGTTTAGATAAATTTTTGGTTTACTATTGAAATATTGGTTAATATTTGTTAAAATATAGGTATGTTAGTTTATAGATATATGTGCAAAGATGAATATGATAATATTATGAAACTTGACTTTGATAAAGTCGGTGGCGTTTATGCTCCAAAGGGAGTATCAAATACTTTTAAATATAAAAGAGATGAAAGATATCTTCATTTTTTTAAGGAAATGGACGATATGGAAGTTATGCAAAAATTTTATTTGAAAGACGGCAAAGACTATTATTTCTGTTCGTTTGATATTCCTTTTACTGTTCTTTTAAAAACTATGGGTAAGGGATATTATGAACCAAGAGGATACGATATGGATTATGCATCAAAAAGAGAATATGCAATTCCTGTTAGTGAGTTTAATCCAAAGTGGATACAAGATGCCATACTAGATGAAAAGAAACACGAAATTAATGAAAATGCGAAACAATTTGAAAATAACAAAGAAGAAAATGAACCTGCTATGTAGTAAAATTTTAAATTAAGATAGTAATAATTGTTTTAAATTTAAAACCGATATTGACACAAAGGGTGTTTAATGTTAAAATGTTCTTAAATATAAGGAGTGAACTATGGGATTTTATCAAAGCAAACTTAATACTTATTCAAAGTATATTACTTTTAATCCACAGTTAATGGCTGTAACTCAAAAGAAAATTATTGAAACAAGAGAAAAAAAATTAGAAGAAATGAAAGAAGATATGCGTCTTTCTAGAAGATTTCATTTAGAAGAGGTTAGAGGAATTTCTGAAGTTGACCTTGAAATTTATGAAAGAGAAATTAAGTTTTTGAAAACTCTTGATACTGTAGATTTCTATCAACATTTAATTAATATGGAAAATTATAACTTAGTTGAAATTTTGCAAGAATCTGCAACTAAGAGAAATGAGTATGTAAGAACTATTGATAAATTTTCTAATAAATCAACTGGAATGTTTGGACATAATAAAACACTTGGTGGAATTGCTAATAGAAAAATTGAAAAAAATACTCGCGCACTTAGAGATGCTGATTTAACAATTGGTCTTACTGCTGAATCAATGGCAGAGTGGAAAGGGCTTATTCCAGATGACCATGTGATTTATTTAGTTGGTAGATTTGAACTTGAAGGAAAAGATAGTTTTGATAAAAAAGGTTTTGACCAATATAAAGAAATGATTTATAAACTTAAGCATATTAAAGAAGAATCACAAAAGACAGTTCCAAGTGAAAAAGATTAAAATTATTTAAAGGGGATTAGTTATTATGATGAACTTATATAGAGAAGAAGAAAAAGAAAGAGTTTCTATTATTGATAAAATAAAAGAGTTAAAGGACAGCATTGCTCTTAATCTTGTAACAAGTCCATTTAATAGAAATAGAAATATTAAACTTGTTACTAAACAAATAAAATCGTTAGATGAAAAAAATATTGATGATATTAAGGCAATTAGAGATAATATTAACAGACTTGATTTATATGATTCAAGATATGGTAAAACTGTAGATTATAATGTTATGCAAGAGTTTGCTAATAAAATTAAAAATAATCCAGAAGCAAAAGATGTTGCTAAGGATATAGAGTCTTTTATGTCTTGTTATGCAGAACATAGTAAAGGCGTTGAAATGGGTGAATAATTAAAAAGTGAAACGATTTATGTTTCACTTTTTTTAAAAATTTATATTTCTAAATTATTAATAAAAAATAATAATTTATAAT
>JAFTMY010000060.1 GCA_017452165.1 Clostridia bacterium
TTGAAATTCATATTTTCAAAGAATCATTCTTTAGATTCAACCTTAGACTTGGTTTACTTAACTTAGATAGAAGTTCTCGTTTCAAAACAACTCTTAAGATTAATAAGGGTATTAATTATGACTACTTCTTTGCAAAGGAAACAGGTATTGACCTTAGTACATTCTATGTTCCTTCAAAAGTATCATATCCTATGATTTTCTTAGGTTCTATCATTATTATTAAGACACTTTGTACAGCAATTTGGGGTGTTGTAAAGAGATTCTATGAAGTTACTCTATACTTCCTTGCAATGCCTGCTGTTGCATCTACAATTCCTCTTGATGAAGGTCAAAATTTCCAAAGAGCAATTCAAAAACCTTTAATTGAAAAAGTTCTGTCGACGTATGGTATAATACTGGGTATCAATGTATTCTTCGTATTACTTACTCCGATAAAATCATTATCGCAAGTATTTACAGATGAAGATATTGCTACTTCAGGTATGTATTTCTTAACACACTTATTTAAATTTATTGACGCAGATTTCTTAAATAGTATTGTATACATATTATTTATGCTTGTTGCATTTACAATGATTGATACACTTCCTGGTGTTGTTACTCAAATTGTAACTGGTAATGCTAGTGAAGACTTAGTTAAGAAAGGTGATGAAACCAAGAAAGCCGCTGGTAAAGCAGCAATGACTGGTATCAACGCAATCTCTGGTAATACTGCAATGAAGGCAGCCGGTGGTGTTGCTAACTGGGCAAAAAATACCCCTGTTGGAAAACTTGCTGCTTGGGGTAAAAACAAGAGAGAAGAGGCTAAGAATAAAGCAAAAGAAGGATTCAATGAAGGTTTAAATGGATCTGGTGAAAATGGTAATGGTGAAGGCGGTGAAAATGTAAGCTCTAAGCAAGGAGATGAAACACAAACCGAGAATCAAACAAGTACAACTGAAAATGCAAATTCAGAACAAGAACAAAGTGCTGAAGAAGAAGTAAAGAGCAAAGTTGATGAAATCACTGGTGGTCCAGAAAATGCTGGTTCTACTGCTGGCGCTGTTGCTGGTGCTCCAATTGAAAATGCTGCAGAAGGCAGTATTGCTCAAAACTTAAATGAAACAGTTGAAGCTATTGATGATAGTAGTGAAGAAAGTATTGAGCAACAATACAATAATTCAAGTAAAGAAAATGAAAATCTTGAGTCATTTGCTGGTTCTGAAGCTGGTGGTGCTGCTGCTACTGCTAATACTGTTAAGGCTATGGCAGAACAACAAGGTAGTGCTGGTGCTGCTGCTGTTGCTGGTGTAGTTGGTAGTATTGCTAATGCTCAAGCAGAAGATAAAACAAAAGCACCAAAAGCAGAAGATGTTAGTGCTGCAATTAATGCTCAAGCAGGTGAAGCAGGTGAAAATGGTGAAGCCGCTCAAGCACCTGTATCAACTGAAGATAAATTCAATGCTATTATGAAATCTGATATGAAACAAGATGAGAAAGATGCAATTTCTCAACAATTAAAAGATGAAAATGGCAATGATTTACAAGGTGAAGAATTAGAAAAAGCAAAAGAAAATATCGTTAATGGTTTTGAGTTTACTGCTCAAACTGATAAAAATGGTGATATTTCTGAACTTTCTTTCCAAAAGAAAGGTGAAGATGGACAAGCAACAGGTGAATCACATAAAGTTACAGATAAAGATGCTGTAAAAGCAGTTAGTGATTCTGCTAAACAAAATGTTCAAGATAAAGCACAAGGTAAAAAACTTGAAGAAGTTATCAATGGTAAGAATAATAATGGTAAGGGCGGTTTAATGGCACAAGTTTCTGATGAAACTAAACTTGAGGCTATTCGTTCAACATTAGGATCTGATGAAGAAAAAGCAGCATTTGATAAACAATTTGTTGGTGCTGATGGTAAAAAACTTGAAGGTGACGCATTACAAAAAGCACAAAAGAAAGCATTAAAAGGATACCAAGTAACTGGTAGTGTTAATGAAGATAATGGTCAATTTGAACTTGCTGTTGCTAAACTTGATGAAAAAGGAAACGCAGGTGAAAAGAAGACTGTTACAGATGAAAATGTAACAAAGCGTGCTTCTAATGATATTCTTAAATCAGATAAAGTTACAGATACTCAAATTAGTGAAGCTGTTAAAAACAATGATACCGTTAAAAATGAAGTTGAAAAGACTGCTGGTAACAATATGGCTCTTGCAGTTGATAAAGAACTTACAGGTAACTTAAAAGATAGTATTGCTAACTTTGTAAAGAGTAGTGATGCTAATGAAAATGCAGAAGCAGCTGCTGTTAATGGTGAAGCAATTCTTGCTACACTTCAAGCAACAGATGCTGGTAGACAAATTCTTACAAACGTTATTGGAAATATTCCAGGCGCGTCTATGGAAGATTTAAAAGACCCAGAAAAGAGAGGTGCTCTCCTTGTAGCACTCCATCAAAAATCTCAAAATGATGAAAATCCTAATAGTGCATTCAATCTTTATATGAAAGGTCATGAAGGTGATTATAATAACAATATTGCTGAAAAGGCTAAAGAAGCTGCACTTGAAGGTAATTTCACAGTTACTAAGTGGGATCTTGTTAAAGATGATGAAACAAGACAAAAGATTATTGAAGAAAAACAAAAGGAAAAGGCTCAAGATAGTGCTCCATCTATCTTAGATAATGCAACAGAAGAAGAAAAACAACAAATTATCGGAAATACCGTTAAAAATGTTCTTCAAGATGGTGCTGTTCAAGGAACAGACTTTGCTAAGAATCTTGAATATAGAGTATTCCATCAAAGTATTGAAGATGGTGAACTTGAGAATCTTTCAACTGAACAACTTCAAGCACTTTCTGGAAATAAAAACATTACAAGTGTTGACCAATTAAGCAAGAAAGAAATGGCTAGAATTGGTTTCATGAAAAAGAAATTTGGTCTTGATAAATTAACAGACTTTAACGTTGAAGAAAATAAAGAACAATTAGAAGAATTTAAGGCTGACTTTGAAGATGATTCTAAGAGAGCCGAAGTTATGAGTTCATACACTAATACCGAAATTGCAGAAGCAGTTGGTAGAAGTTCAATGATGACAAAAATCATTGATGGTATGGCATCTAAAGACGAAACACTTGCTCTTAGTGAAGAAGCAAAGAATGAAATTGATACTCGTCTTGGACCAAACGCAACAGCTGAAGAAAGAAAACAAGCTTATAGACAAAGTTTAAATGCTAGTGCAGCACTTAAACAAGACGAACTTGATACTGATAAAGAAGTTCATGATGCTTCTGTTGAAGAATCTAAAGAAATGCTTGAAAGAAATAGTGATTCATTATTTGTTGCATTTGGTAAGAGTTCATTTAATCTTGCTGATGACGCAGATGGTACTTTAAAACAAACTAAGATTAATGAAGCTGCTATGGCATTCTTTGGAATTACAAAAGAAAATGCTGATAGTGAACTTGAAAAATTAGTTAATGATGAAGAAAATGGTCTTAGTCAAGAAGTTGTTGATACTTTAAAGAAGAATGGTATGGATAGTCAAACAATTCTTCTTAACTATAATAAAGCACGCACAATCGGTGAAATTAATGGTGAAACATCTGGAACAGATCTTGTTAACGCTATTAATGATATGGAAGAACATGGTGCTGAATATAGTTCACAAGTAATTGACAAGATTAGTGAATATGCACTTAGTGGTGATGCAACATCTGATGATATTGCTAACTACAATAAGGCTAAAGAAATCCTCTTAGGTAAAGATAACTTAAATGAAACTGATAGAGCAAAATTAATTGAAAATGTTGCTACAAATGGTCAATTAGCAATTACAGAAGATCAAAAACAACAATATGTTTATGAAGAAATTGTTGCTAAGAAAGCCCCTGAAATTTTAAATGCTGTTAAACGTAGTGAATTTATGAAAGGTAAAACAGATATTGCTGTTACTGAACAAGATGAACTCGAATCAGCAAAAGCAAATGCTGACTTTGTTGCTGCATTTGAAAAGACTGGTATTAATATTGGTGATGCTAGTCCTGAAAAAGTTAAAGAATTCTATGATGAATATAAGAAGAATTCTAAGAACCAAAATGTTGTTAAGAAAATTAATGAAGATGCTAAACTTAGACATCTCCTTATGGATGAAAATCCTAACTTAACTCATAGTCAAATTTCATCAATGTCATCTCTTGAGAAGAATACAATGCTTGATAGAATTGTTGCTCAAGATGCTGACTTTAATGCTCAATTTGATGCACAAGACCCAGAATCAGCTAAGAAAGTTGCTGGTATGGTTGATACATTCTTAAAGAATCCAGAAAATAGCAAATACAATGATATTGTATCTAAATTTATGGGTAATGTAACTTACGAAGTAGTTTCAGATTACTTTGAAATTGATAAAGTAAGTCAAGAAGAAAAATCTGCAGCAGTTAAGCAAGAACTTAGAGAAGATGAAGGCTTAATGGCTGAAGTTAAGAAAGAAAAACGTGAAAAAGCAAAAGAAAAGATTCAAGTTTCTACTGATGACTTAATTGAAAAAGCAGGAAATGATGAAGCATTTAAGCAAGAATTCGAAAAAGCAACAGGTAAGAAATTTGAAGCTGCAAGTAAAGACGAATTAGAAACATTCTTAAATTCTGATGCTGGTAAGACATTTAAAGATACTTATACAGAAGAAAGAAAGAACGAAATGACTAGTGATATCGAAAATCAAGAAGTTACTGATGATGATATCAACGCATATCTTAAAGATCATGATGATGTTAAGAGATCTCTTGAAACTAGAGCAAAGGCTAAGAAGACTATTGGTAAGAAAGCAAAAGAAGAAACTGCTAATGCTGACGAAATGATGGAAGTATTAGAAGTTACCGATGGCGAAGCAGTTACTGAAGCAAAAGAAGCTGTTGCTAGAGAAAAGAAAGTTATTTCTGAAATTAGTGAAAAATCAGGTGTTTCTGTTGAAGCAGAAGAATTAGGTGCAGTAAGAAATGAAGTAATTAAGAATGATAAGTACTTCTTAGGTTATATGAGAAGAAACAATACTAAAGTTGATGTTGCTTCATTAAACGAAGAAGAACTTAATAAATATTATGAAGCATTTAGTGCTGCTAAACCTGACAATGCAAAAGCAATTGAAGAAAGATCTGCTAAGATTGCACATATTTCTAAGGTTCAAGGAACAGATGTTGCTGACCTTCAAAATATGTCAAATTCAGAACTTGATGAACTTCAAGTTAAATCTGCTAAGATTGAATATATTGCTGCTCAAAGAGGCGAAGACTTAACTCCTGAAAATCTTCAAAAGATTGCTAAAGAAACAGAAAACCTTGACCAAGTATTCTCTGATGCTGTTAAAGCAGATGATGCTATTACTGTTTCTGAAGAAGAAATTGCAGCAGTTAAGAATAAAGATGTTGTTTCTCATATTGTTCAAACAGGTGCTATTCCTAAGAATATGATGGAAGAAGTTACATCACTTGCTGTTGAAAGTAGAAATGCAAAAGCAGCAATCAAAGGTGAACTTAATAGCAATTCTAAGGCTGGTAAAGAACTTAAAGTATTTAAAGAACTTGAACAAGAAAACTACAATAAATACTTACAAGAAAATGGCCTTGAAGATAATGATGAATCACTTGCTAAGTTCTATATTTCTCAAAAGATTGGTAATTCAGAAGAGTTCCAAAAGAATACAAAACTTGCTCAAGAGTTAGTTGATAATCAAGAAAATGTTGAATCATTCCTTACAGCTTCTGGTAAGAAGGGTGATAAGAAATATAAACAATTCCTTGCTCAAAATGGTCTTGCAGATAGCAAAGTTGCTCAACTTAGATTCTATCAAGCAGAAAACCTCAGCAAAGATGGTATCTTAGATGAAGCAGGTAAACTTGCTGCTGTTAAGAAAGGTCAAATACTTGGTAAAGAAATTGATAGTTTTGCTAAACTTAATGCTGATGAATTTGCTGAATTTGCTAAGAGAAAGGAAAATAAAGACTTAGATTCAGACTTAGTAAAAGTAAGATTCTATGAACAAGCACAAGCAAAAGCAAATCAAGAACCTCAAAATAGAAAAGAAAGAAAAGAAAAAGAAGAAGCACAACAAAAACTTAATGATGCAAGAGCACTTGCTGAAATTAAGAGTGGTAAGACTAAACTTGGTGCTCAAATTACTGCTTTTGCTGGTAATGAAGAAAATAAAGAAGACTACGAAAAATTCGCTAAGAAATATAAGAAAGCACATGGCGAAGATGTTGATGAAGATGCTATTAAACTTGCATTCTATAATAAGAATAAGAAAGAATTTAATAAGCAAAAAGCAGCAGGTAAGTTCGATGGTCTTGCTCAAACAATGTCTTATGAACAAGTTCAAGAACAAGAACTTCAATCTCGTGGTAGAAAATCTATCAACAATATGTTTGGTAAAGGTTTAACTCTTTCTCGTAGAATGAGTGCTGATGAATTGATTATTTCTGATAGCGAAATCCTTTCAACACTTGGTGGTGAGGTTGGTGAAAATGTTTCTAAACTCAACGGTGGAAGAGAACTTGATAGTGAAGAAAACAAGAGATTCCGTTCAGAAAGTTTAGTTGCTAAGAATAAAGATGCTCAATTTATGGCGTTTGCTAAGTATAGCGACAATAGTCAAGAAAATTTAGACGAAGTTGTTAAGGCTTATGCTGGTATTACTCCAGAAAACGCTAAACAATTAATGAATGACCAACTTGGTGCATTACAAAGTGATGAACAAAGACAACAATTAGTTGCGGCTGGATTTACAACACCAGAACAAATTATGGTTGCTTATAACAAACTTAAACTTGCAGGTGATTTAAAAGATAGCGATACATTAGGAACAAAGATTGAAAAGATTATTGCTCTTTCTAACGATGATACTAATGCTACTGCTACAGAAAAAGCACTTAACAAAATGAATGTTTTAGCAACAGGTGAAGGTGCTACTGAAGATGATAAGAGAAGATATGCTGCTGCTCAAGAAGCAGTTAGCACAATGCTTAATTCAAGTGAAAGTGGTGTTACACTTGCTGACCTTCAAGATGTTGGTAGTGCAGGAACTACTGCTCTTAACAGTGAACAAGCAAATGCATTAAAAGTTCAAATTGCTAGAAACGCTGATGAAACAGCTGGTGCTGTAATTACTAATGCTGATGGAGAATCAGTTGTTGATGTAATTGCTCGTAGAGAAGTTGAAAAAGAATTAGAAACAACTAAGGGTAAACATAGTTTTGCTAATGAATTAAGAAAGAATAAGCAATTACAAGATGCTTTAGGTGGAGATATTAATACTAAGACAGATGATGAATTAGTAGAATACTTCAACACAACATTTGCTGAAGAAAATAAATCTGATGCTGCTAGAATTAAAAATGACTTTATTGGTAAGAAAGCAGAAAAACTTAAAGATAAAGTTACTGATAAACAAATCGTTGACTTCTTAAATAACCCAGAAGAAGCAGGTAAGTTTGCTAAGAGAGTAAACAAAGTTGTTGATAATATGAGTTATGAAGAAGCATCTGAAAGATTAGGTATCCAAAACGGCAAGAATTCTGAAGAATTAGTTCAACAATCTAAAGAAAAACTTGTTGCTGATACTAATGCTCAATTAACTGCTTATACAAACGGCGAAATGAGTAAGAAAGCAGTTGATAATGCTATGCTTGCTTATGCTGGTGTAACTGGTGATGTTACTGCTGAAGCAAAAGTTAAAGAACTTGTTGAAAGTGGTGAAATGAGCAAACATGATATGAAGAAACTCCATAAGAACCTTTCTTATGAAGAAATCCTTGTATCTTACGAAAAAGCAAAACTTTCTGGAAAACTTGATGATAAGACAAAGAGTAAAGATATTGTTAGTGCAATTACATCTTCTGTAAATGATGCAGAAACAGATAAGAAAGCACTTCAACAAATGCAAGAAAAAGCAGCAAAGGGTGAAAACTCTGATAAATATGCTGCTGCTAGAGATGCATTACTTGGTTCACTTTCATTAGAAGAAAAGAGTAATCTTATCACAAAGGTTTCAACTAATGGAACTGAAACTCTTACAGAAAGACAACAAGACGAATTAATCACAAGTCTTGGAAAAGAAAACAAAGATGTTTATGATGCTGCTAAACGTCATAAGATGGTAAATGCTGTAAAAGATGTAAGTGATGAAGAATTAGTAAGTTCAATTGCTAATAATGATGCAGTTAAAGCCGCTTATGATAAAGAGCATGGTGCTGGAAGCTTTGATAAAGCAATTAGCAAAGGTCATAACAAAGATATCCTTAAATTCTATAACAACGAATTTAAGAAAGATGAAAACAATAAAGCACAAGTTGAAGATATTGAATTTAAAGCTAGAGCGCAAAAGATTCTTGGACCAGATATCAATGTTCATGCTTTATCTGATGATAGATTAAATAATGAACTTGATAGAGTTGTTGCTAAGAACGAAGCAAATAATAAGAATGTATATGCTCTTAATGATGCTGATATCTTAAGCACTGTTAAACATTCAAGAAATGCTGGTTTATTAACAAGATTAACAAACGAAGCAAATGATTTAACTTATGCTGAAATTGATGACAGAATTAAAGTATCTGAAAATTCACTTCCTGCTCCTAGTGAACTTAGTGATTCAATTAAGGAAGATGAATCAGATAAACTTACAGTTGCTATTGCTAGAAAAGAAGAAGCAATTGTAAATACTGCTAAGAGAAATAAATTAGTAGGTAATACTTTAGTAAGAAATCAAGATGTTGAAAAAGCTGCAAGAGCAAATGCTCAATTTATCGCTGCTTATGAAGCTGAAAATGGTGTTGGTTCAATTGCTAATGCAACAGAACAACAAATTGATGACTTCTATACAGTTAACTTCCTTGCTAAAGATGAAAACAAAGATGCAGTTGCTCAAATTGAATACAGAGCAAAAGCACAAAAACTTCTTGGTAATACAGTTGATGTTAATTCATTATCTGATACTGAATTAAATACAAAACTTGATGAAGTTGTTAAAAATAAAGGTGTTAATGTTAGTGCAAACGAAATTAAAGCAGTTGCTGATAGCGACGAATTTAAAGATGTTATTGCTAATAAGAAAAATGAAATTTCTTCAGTTGATGCAGCAGTTATGCTTGTTGATGAAGTTGCTGAAGAAAAGCAAGAAAATAGACAAGCATCTATTGAAGCCGCTGCTGGTAACAAGAATGCTCAATTCCTTGCTTATACAAATTCAAATATGATTAACCATAATGCAGTTAATAATATGGTTAAAGCATATGCTGACATTACTTCTAATGAAGAGGCTGCTAAGTCATTAGGTGAAATTAATAAACTTAAATCAAAAGACCTTGATAACCTTCAAAAGAAATATTCATCAGCAGATATTATGGTTGCTTACGAAAAAGCAAAACTTTTAGGTAAAGTTGACGATAAGACAAGATCTGGTGATATTGTAAAAGCAATTGAAGAAACAATGAATGATGAGTCAGTTGATTCAAAAGTTCTCCAAGCAATTTATGAAAAGGGAACTGGAGAAAATGCTGAACAAGAAGACAAATTAGCATATATGAAGGCTAGAAAAGTAATGGATTCTACTCTCACTCAAGATCAAAAGGTTGAACTTGTTAAGACTGCTGCTGAATCAGGCATTACAGCACTTGCTGGTTCTCAACAAGATGCTCTTAAAGTTTCTCTTGCTAAAGAAGATGAAGAAGTTATGGCTCAAGCAAAGAGAGAAAAACTTCTTGCTGAAACTAAAGTTAGTGATACAAGACTTGCAGAAGTTGCTCTTGAAACTAACGATGAATTCAAGAATTACTTAAAACAAAATCATAACATTACAGCAATGGATTATGAATATGCTGACCTTGGTTACTACTATAAGCAATTCGCTGCTAAGAATAAAGGTAGTAAGACAGTTAGCGAAGTTGAATACAATGCTAAACTTCAAAAAGTTATTGGTGGAAATGTTGGAGAGATGTCATTATCTCGTATCAACGAAGAACTTGATAAGAAAGTTGAAAAGAAAGGCATTGAGGTTAATGACGCTGATGTTCTTAAGACAGTTAACGATGCTAGAAATGCTAATTTAGTATCTGACCTTAATAAGAAAGCAAATACATTATCTTATGCTGAAGTTTCTGAAAGACTTGGTATTGATAATACTGAAGCTGAAACAATTATTACTCCTGAAGAAGTTGCTGAATTTGAAGTATTTATGGATAAGAGTAATGAATATAATGCATATTCTAACTCAACAATTATTGATAACGATGTTACTAATAAAGTTGTAGAAGAATTTGCAGGTATTAATGACCAAAAGGTTAGAGATATTAACAATACTCTTGTTGAAAATAACGTTAATATTGCAGAACTTAACATGAGTGAAAAAGAAGCGGCTGTTGCTTATGAAAAAGCAAGAATTTCTGGAACAATTAATAAGAAATCAACCGCTGAAGAAATTAAAACCGCTATGCTTGAAAGTAATACCGAAGAAGCAAATAGAACTGTTCTTCATGCAATTCAAGCTAAAGCAACTAAGAGAAATGCTACTAAGGCTGATAAAGAAGCATTTGAAAGAGCAAAAGACACATTAAGTTCAACTCTTGACAATACTCAAAAGGCTGAATTAGTAAATCAATTTAAATCAGACGCAACTATTACACTTAGTGATGCTGAAATGGACGCAAGAACTATTGAAATCGCTAAGAAAGATGCAGAAATTGTTAACGAAGCTAAACAAAATAAAGTGCTTAGTGATACAACATTTGCTGAAAGAGTTGCTGCTGCTAAACAAAACAAAGCAGTTTATAGAGAATTTGAGTTAGCAGGATATGAAGATATCGGAAATAACTTTGAATTATTCTATAAAGATTATGAGCAAAATAATGGCGAACTTGTAAACGAAGTTGCACTCGCTGTTGCTTCTGCTAAAGAAGAAAAAGCAATTAGAGTTCAAGAAACTGCTAAAGCGGCTAAGGCAAATGATACATTTGTTACAGAATTTAACGCTCTTAAAGGTGCTGGTGCAATTGACAATGCATCTGATGAAGAAATTAATAAATTCTATAACGAAGTATTTGCTACAAATACAGCATCAACAGTTGAAAAACTTGATGAGGTAAGTGGCAAGAAAGCACAAGGTGCTATGCTTCTTGATACAATTAGACATTCTTCTAAATTTATGGAAGCATTTAGACAAACTAATGGTAATGCTAATAGTGATAGAGAAGTATTAAAATTCTATAGGGATTTAAAATCTAAGAATTCTGAAATTGCTGGTGATATTAATGCTAAGTTTACTAAGAAATTAGAAGACAAGAAAGTTGAAACACTTGTTAACGATGAAGTATTCAAGGCAAATTACGAAAGTGCTACTGGTAAAAAACTTACATCTAATACTTCAAATGGTGAAGTTATGGCTTACTACAACAACCACTTCAACGCTGATAAGAAGAAAGATGTTAAGGCTATTGCTAACCAAACTAACGAACAAGTTGAAGATATTACTTCTAATGTTGATAAATTAGTTGAATTTAAGGAAAGTCAAGGTGAAGAAATTAAAGTTTCTAACAAAGATATCTTAGAAACAGTTAATAATAATGCTAAATTTAGAAATGATATTGACAATCAAATTGCTGAAGATATTAAGCAAGAAAAGACTGATAATATTGGTATTGTTAGTGAAGTTGTTAAAGAAGCTGTTGTTTACTCAACATCTGGAAAAACAGAAGTATTTACTGATAAAGATTCTGAATTTGTTGCATATAGTAACTCAAGTCTCTTAGATTCAAAAGTTACTGATGATATTGTTAGAGCATACTCTGAAATTGATAACGACAAGGTTATGGCTATTAAGCAAACTCTTGTTGATAAAAATGTTAATATTAGTGAACTTGCAGATGATGGATTCTATGATTCTAAGATTGCAGTTGCTTATGAAAAAGCAAGAATTACAGGTCAAATTACTGATGATTCAACTGCAGAAGATATTTCAAAAGCAATCCTTGCTAGTGGTTCAAAAGAAAATAATAGACAAGTTCTTCAAGCAATGAAGACTCTTGGAACTGCTGAAAATGCTACTGAAGCAAATGTTCAAGCATTTGATAGAGCAAAGGCTGTTCTTGATTCTAAACTTAACACAACTCAAAAATCAGAACTTGTAAAAGACTTTGAACTTGATGCTAGAGTAACATTAACTGATGCTGAAAAAGGTAATAAAACAAAAGAAGAAGTTTATTACGAGAAGAGAGGCGGAATTGACTTTGTTGAGTCTAAGTCTAGCGCTGAAAGTCAAGCAATTATTGATGAAATCAAGAGACAAGATGATGCTGCTAAGGCAAGTGAAAATGCTTATGTTGAAGGTGCTAACTCTAATGGTGAAAAGAATACAATTAGTGATGCTACTGCTATTGCAACTGTAAGAAATAACCCAGAACTCTTAAGAAGAGCAAAAGAAGAAATTGCTAGAAGAAGAGGTATTAAACTTTACGATACAGCAATTGAAACAATTGGTGAAGTTGATGTTACAGAAGATGAAATCATTGACACAGCAATTGAAGATCCAACAGTTATTGCAGGTATCCATAGAAGAAGAATCAGAAATATTAATGATAACGATAGAATTTCAGAAGTTAGAAATAACGATGCTGTTCTTGGATTAATCAGAACAAGTATGGCTGAAGATGACTTCAATAGAGACCTTAACAATGCTAGAAGAACTAATGCTCAAATTGATAAGTATGATGAAAATCATCAATTAATTAATACTGGTATTGTTGGTGCAATCAGTGATTATCAAACAAATGTTGATGGTTTACAATTAAAGGGTTATAGAAATAAACAAGAATATATTACTAGATTTACTGAAGCAGGTCTTGATAAAGAAACTGCTGAAGCAGTTATTAACGGAACAAAGAGTGTAACCGAATTAACTGGAACTGAAGAACAAAAAGCTCAATACACAGCATTATTTGAATCATACAAAGATGCTGATGATAGAAAGTTATATGAAGATGATTTAAGAAAGACTGGTCTTGATGATAACACAATTAAAGAGTTACTTGATGGAACTAAGACAATCTACGATGTAGAAGGTTATACAGCTACTCAAGAAAACTTAATGACTTCATATCATGTTGACGATTCTAGAGAGAAATTAAGAAAGAAAGTTCTTAATAACTTAAAGGGTAAAGTTGACCTTGAAACTGCTACAAACATCACTAATAAATACTTAGATGATGGTAATGATACAGAACTTCAAAAATACTTAGATAGATCAACAAGAGATGAATTAAGAGCTGATTATAATAATTATTCAACAACTGCTCAAACATTTAATGGTAAGAAGACTAATGAATTAAATAGATTAAAGACAAACCTTGAAACAGACCTTGCTGACTTTGATGATTATATTGATAATGATACTGTTGCTAAATTAGATGATGGTCAAAGATCAGTTCTTAGAGAACTAGTTGGTGATGCTAAATATGCTGATTATGAAGGCAGAACTCCAATTGTTGACCCATCTAAGAAAGTTGATATTGATTCAATGATTGCTAACAGAGATCAAATCATTGCTGATAAAGCAAAGAAGATTTCTAAGAAGAAGATTAAAGATGACTATATCTTAACTTATCTTACAGTTGATAATAAGGCTAATAAGATGGTTCACGATGCAATTAAGGCTAGAAAGAAAGAAGAACCAATTGATAGAGAAGAAGTTAAAGCATACTTAAAATCACATAAAGATGTTAAGGATAATATCGTAACTGATCTTAGAAAAGCAAAAGAAGATGATGCTCAAAGAGAAACTCGCTTAGAGCAACTCGGAATTTCTGAAGAAGATGTTATTGCAAATGCAAGAAACAATCCTGAAATTCTTAAGAAGATTAGAGCAGAAAGAGGCGAAGAAAGTATTTACACATTAGCAAGAAATGATGCTGGTATTATGGATTCAATCGTTGCTTCTAAACAACAAGAAGAAAATGATAGAGTTCAAGAAATTAATAATGCTGAAAGAGCAAAAGTTCAAGAACATAATGATGTTGTTGATAGTCAAGTATCTGCTGCAGAAGCTGATCTTAATGCTGCACTTTCACATAATACAAGTGTTAATATTCAAGTTGCTGAAGCTGAGGAAAATAACCATAGAATCAATACTCAAATTGCTGAAACTCAAGCACATAATGCAAGTGTTGATGCAGAACTTGCACAAGCACAAGCAAACAATGCGACAATTAATGCACAAGTTGCAAATGCTGAAACAATTAATGCTGGTGTTGATGCAGAACTTGCACAAGCACAAGCAAACAATGCAGATGTAGATAGACAACTTGAAGATGCTCAAATCAATAATGCTATTGTTAGAGATAATATTGAAAATAAAGCAAACTTTGATTCAAAAGTAACTACAAGTCTTGAAACTTATAGTAAAGCAACACAAGGTCTTGAATTACTTAAAGGTGAAGATAATAAATCTGCTAAAGAAAATCAAAAAACATATCTTTCAAAATTAATCGCTATTGGTGTTAAAGAACCTAATAAGATTAAGGCTATTTTAAAGAATCCAAACGATGAAAAAGCATACGAAGGTATGTCAGAAGAACAAAAGAACATTGCTAAGAACATTGCATTATCTTATAACGTTGATAATAGCAGAGAACAATTAAGAGAAAGATTAATCTCTAAACTCGGTGCAGGTTCTGAAAATATTGCTGATAAATTTATCAATAGTGGTAATGTAAATGACTTAGGTGACATTGGTGAAGGATTAAAGAAAGAATTTATTGAAAGTAGAAATACTTATGTAAATAACTTAAATAACTTCAATGATGTTGAAAAAGAAAAGAGAGCAGAAAGTGGATTAACAAAAGTTATTGAAGATAATAAGACTTTAGTTGATGAACAAACTGCAAATATCTTTAAAACAGAAAAAGAACAAGAAGTATTCAAACAAATTATTGGTCAAAGAGTTTCAGATTACAGTGGAATTAAATATGATGCTGGTAATATTGTTGACGAAGAAGAAATTTCTAAGAGACGTATTAATGAAGAAGAAATTTCTAAGAAACGTGTTGATGTTGAAGAACTTAAGAAAGGCTTAATTGACGAAAGTGCAATCGCTGCTAAGTATAAAGATGTTGATGCGTTAAAAGAAGGTCTCGTAGATGTTGATGAAATCAAGAAAGGTTTAATTAGTGAAGAAGAAATCACTAAGAAACAAACTAATATTGAAGAACTTAAACAACAATATAAACAACCTGAACTTATTAAGGCTAGAAAATTCAAAGCAAGCGATGTTACAAATAATGATATCGATGCATACTTACATAAAGAAGAAAATGCTGAAGAATTTAAACGTCTTAAGAAAGAAGCAAAAGGCGGCGAAATTACAGACGGCGAAATTGAAAAATATCTTGATAGCAACCCTGAAATGAAAGCAGTAGTTGAAAGAGATGCTATTAGAAAGAAAGAACAATTTATTGTTGGATTCTATCAAGAAAGATATGAAGTAAGTGATGAAGATATCTATAATGATGTAGCAAACGAAGAAACTTCAGCAAATGCAGGTCTTGTTGAAAAGATTAAGAGACAAAGAGTTACAAATGATGAAGTTGATAAGTCTATGATTGCTGCCGTTAAGGCTGATGAAGGCTTACTTGAAGAAGTAAGAAAAGATGTTCTTGCTGGTGAAAATGCTGAGCATGAAAAAGAATATCAAGACGAAGTTAGAAGAGCTCAAGAACACAATAAACAAATTGATAAAGATGCTAATAACAAGAAAGAAATTGATTCTCATATTTCTAAGAGTTTTGCAACTTATCAAAGAAATATTGATAGTCTTAGCGGACAAGAAAACTTCATTAATAACAACACTGAAGCATTAAAGAATAGTATCTTTGCAAAAGCAAAAGAACAAAACTTAAGTGATGATGAAGCAACAAAACTTGCTGAAACATTCATTGCTAGTGGTGATAAAGAGTTATTAAAGAATAATAATATTTCTAACGAAGATATTGAAAACTTCTCAAGAGATCAAAGATTAATTGATGTTTCAAGCAAACAATTAACCTCTGCTAAGAAGAAGTATAAAGACCAATTAAAGAATGATATTAGTTCTAAACAAGAATTAAATGCTTATATTGATAAAAATTCATTTGCTAAACTCCTTAGCGATGACAATGTTAATAAAGCAGAAAATGAAGCAATACTTAATGAAATCTATGGTAAAGATACCGTTGATTCATATAAGAGTGCTGAATTTAAGTTAGATGATAAGATTGATGTTAATACAATTTCTAAGAAACATTCTTACTATGTTGACGAAAGCAAAGTAGATGATGCAGCAATCAGAAATTATCTCAACAAAAACCAAGATAAGAAAGCACAACTTGAAACAACTGTTACTGCATCAATTATGCAAGGTAAACTTACTGCTGATGAAGTTAAGACATATCTTGAAAATAACGTTGATGAAAGAAGAGTTGCTAGAGAAAATATTAAGGCTCGTAAAGAGGCTGAAGAATTTGGTTCAACAAGAAGATTTGAAACTCAAGAATTTGAACAAGAAGTTCAAGAAGAAGCAGCACCTGCTCCTCAAAGAAATTCAAGAGAACAACTTATCAGCAACATCAAAGCAAGAATTGCTAAGAAGAAATTTGTTGATACAGTTTATGCTTCTGAAGGTTCATTAATCTCAGTAGAACAGATTCAAAACCACATGGCAAATTCTGAAGGCAGTGCTAAGAATGCAATGGCATTAGTTGATAGAATTGTTGGTGGTTCAGGAAATGCAGATGATATTACACTCGCTGACATTTCTCCACAAAAATTCAATAGTAATACAAGAGCAAAACTCTTAGAACAAGCAAGAGCAAATAATGTTACACTTACAGATGATGAACTTAAGCAAACAGAAAATGATGCTATTAACACATTTGTAATGAACAAGTATGGTAAAGATATCAATGCTGAACTTTCAAGAGAAATGATGGCTCAACAAGCAGCATTTGAATCAGGCACATACTATAAGGCTAAATCTAAACAAGAAATTATTAATGAATATGCTGGTAAACTCAGTTCATCTGAGAAATTCAAAGTAACTTCAGAAGCAAGAGATAATGCAATTGTTTCTAAGTATGTTGACGATAACGAAACTGCACTTCTTTCTGTTCAAGATGAAGTTAAGACTGATGCTTTAGTTGAAAAGAAGAAACAAATGGCTATGGGTGTTGATGGCTACGATAAGATTATCGCAGATATGGCTAGAGGTAATAAGAGAGAATATCAAAAGATTACTTCAGAATTCAAGAAAACACACTTAGGTATGGAATTCTCTGAACTTGACATCACCGAACAAAATAAATATCTTGCTAAGAAATATGGCAACCAAGTTTCAGATGATCTTGTTCAAAATAAATATCTTGAAGATTTAGTAAACAAAGGAATTATCACATCTTACGATGGTAATCCAAACAATACAATTAAAAATGCTAATGGTGAAATTGATACAGAAGCCTTCAAAGCACTTAAAGTTCAACTTGCAAGTGAAAAAGGTAATATGTCAATTGAAGCATTCCTTACATCAGGTAAAGCAGATAAATTCTTAGCAGATACTAACAAGAGATCATACATCGAAAGCCTTGCTAATAAGAACGATGGTTCACTTGAAAGAAAAGTTATCTCTAATATGGATAACCAAGTATTTAACAGTATGCAAAGAAAGATTTCTACTGATAATACTGAAGCATTAAATAATGTATTTGAAGAAGAAAAGAAATTAATTATTGCTGACAAAGTTGAAGAAAGAATGGAATCTAACAAGATTAATCCTATGACTGTTATTCCAGACGAATCTAAGATGGATGAAAAGCAACTTCGTGAATTTAATATCACAAAGATTATGCTTGGTAACCAAATTAGAGAAAATACTAACCCAGAAATATTAAAGAATATCTTAAGCAACTCAACACTTTCATTTGAAGACCAAGTATTAAGAGATATGGCTAAGGCTCAAAACATCGACATTTCTAAGTTTGAAATTGATGGTAAGATTAATAAACAATTATTACTTGATGAAATTGATTCAAGCACAGTTAATAATTACTTCAACAACAATATCGAAATGAAAGACAAAATGCTTTCTATCGGTGCTGGTGATTTAACTAAGACACTTAATAAGAACCAAATTCAAATCAAGAATATTGAAGCACTTAACAACAACGAAGACCTTAGAAACGAAGTTATCTTAAATCAACTTGGCAACAAGTATAGTAGTGTAAAACAACAAGAAGCATTAATCTTAAGACATATGAAGTCAACTAAGTCACTTTCAAGCGCTGAAAAGAGTGATATCGAAAGAGATGTAAGAAGACAACTTAAGGGTGAATTAATTGCTGAGTTAAGAAAACAAGATAAGTCATTAGCATTAGCAAATAAATCAGATGCTGACCTTGCTTCAAGTATTTCAGATGAAGAACTTGATAACTTTATTAAGAGCAAGAACGTTTCAGATAATGAACTCGTTAAAACAGCATTATCTGCTGATGAAATTACAAATATTACTGAAAAAGTTAGAGCAAATAAAAATAACCAAGGTAAAGATGCAACTGAGATTAATAACTTAATTAATCAAAAGATGCAAGAAGCAGCAAATGTTAAGATTGCTGAATCTATGGGAATTGATACCACAGGTAAAGACAACAATGCTATTTCTCAAGAAATTGCTAAATACAAGGCTGATAATAAACTTACTAATGGTCAAATCGCTCAACAAGTTCAAGTATTTAATAGACAAAAGAATCTTGTAACTCAAAAACTTGCTCAAGAACATAATATGTATGAGTCAATCACTAATAATGAAATTTATGGTGATAACAACAATGTAATCAACAACTTCTTAATTTCTGAAAATGATAAGACTGTTCTTAAATCTCAAATTGAACAAGAAAATCCTGGAAAGACTAAGGCTCAAATCAATAGTATTTATAACAAAGAGTTAAATCTCATGGCTACTGAAAAGATGGCTACTGCTATGGGTATTAAGGTTGGCAGAAAGGATAACGAATCTCGTGAAGCGTATGCTCAAAGACTCCAAGCAGAAGTTACATCTAAGAACAAGAATTCAACAGAAGAACAAAAGAATGCTTATAGTCAAAAACTTCAAGAAATGGCAAACGTAGAAATTGCTTCTAAACTTGGATTATTCACTAATAAGAAGACTTTAACAAAGCAAGAACTTAACAATGCTCTCATTTCTCAAACAAGACGTAAAGAGATTGAGAACCAAGTTAAGACTGAAAACTTTGGTAAATCTGATGAAGAAATTACAACTCTTGTTAATCAAAGAATTGAAACTGAAGCTAACGAAAAGATTGCTAGTGTATACAATGTAAACGGCGGTATGAAGAACGTTGATGCTAAACAGTTAGAAAGAAGCGTTGTTAAGACTGCTAAGAACGATAAAGATAGACTTATGCTTAGAATTGCTAAGGAAGAATATCTTGATAAAGATGGTAACATTAGAGAAGACAAGAAAGATGAAATCGCTACTGTTACTGAAAAGATTAAAGATACTAATAGTATCCCAGGCTTTAGAGAAAACCTTTATACACAAGTTAAACGTGATATTAGTTACACATCTAAGATGTCTGATGACCAAATGAAACAATTCCTTGAAACTCAAGATATCATGAAGTCTGAAGACCTTGGTATTGAAAATGCCGCTAAGAATATGAGTGAATCAATCAATCAATTCTTCGCTGGTGTTAGAGAAGGTATTACTGAAGGTGTTCCAAGAGGATTCCAAAACGTATTATTCAAAGTTACTAAGAGAACTCCTAATAACTCTGTTTCATACAACAACTGGAACTCTACAATCCAAAGACAAATTGCTGAGGTTAAGAGAGGTCAAGGTGCTTATAAAGACCTTACTGCTCAAGAACGTCAAGGTAAGATTGATGAACTTAAAGAAAAACTTATCTATAATGGTTCTAACAAGCCTGTAAACTATAACACAATGACTGCTGAAGAAAAGAGACAATTCAAAGTTAACCAAACAAAACTTAAAGTTGAAGCAATGAAGACTAAGAGTTATAGTTATCTTAAGAACCATCAAGCAAAGATTGATGGAACTAAGAATGCTGGTAGAAAAGCATTTATGGATAACTTCGGTTATGCATTTGGATTCAGTGGAAAACTTGCTAGTCAAGGTGTTAAAGAACAACATAAGAAAGACTTATCTGTAATGAAGGCTAAGATTTCTGAATACAACGCTATTAAGAATGTTACAGACTTCTCAGATCCTGCTAAATTTAAGGCTATGGCTAGAAAATTCTTAGGTGAAACAAGTGCTACTGATAGAATTATCGAAATCGGTTCTGCTGCTAATGTATCTGCTGCAGATAGAGTGAAGATGATTGAAGAAGCAATGGCTAAGAAATATAAAGCAGCATCTAGAAGAGTTGCTCGTGACAATGGTGTTTCTAAGAAAACATTCCTTGAAGAAAGAGGTATCGGCAACACAGTTGTTAGATACAAAGATGCTTCTAAGAGATACACAGCACTTAAATCTAACATTAATACACATATTCCTATTCCTGGACTTAATGCTGCTATTAATGGTGCAGTTTATGGCGTTAGAAGAGCAATTGTTGCTAGTTACGATAGTCAAGACAGAAAGAACAATGGTAAAGTTAATAAAGCAACCAAGTTCTTATATGATAGAGTTTATGGCAGAAGAAGCGAAGATGGTAAGATTAATGCTCAAACATCTAAGAATATTCTCGCTATTAACGTAAGTAAGATTGAAGAATTAAATAGAACATTCAAAGGAACATCTTCTGAATATTCAGCAAAGGTTAAAGAAATTCTTGGACCAGTTGCTGCTGCTAAGGTATATGGTAAGAAATTCAAACTTTATAACGAAGGTAGTGCCGTTGCTATTCAAAAGAGAGGCGTAATGCAAACTCTTGAAGGATTAATCGGTAAGGAAGAAAAGAGAATTAGATATGTATCTAATGTAATTCCTGCAAACTACGATTCTTCATCTAAATTTATCGGCAAGACTCTTACTAATGGTAAGACTCCTGCTCAAATTGCTACAGACAAGGAAATTGCTAAAGAGTTAAATAACTCACTCAACCTTGTAAGAAATCAAAGAAATATCTCATCATTTGATGCAGTTTATAGAAGACTTCTTCCACAAATTGCTGAACAATTTGATAGAAGATTCTCACTTGTATCTCTTGATGGTAAATCAGACAAGCAAAAATTCGATATTTTAGAAAAGTATTTGGCTAAGAAATTAAATAGAGCAAATAACAAAGTTCAAAATAACAGTATGCTTGGAACTGGTGATGAACTCAAGAAATTCAATGGTATGTATATGAAGGCTAAGGAACTTAACTTAACCAATAGATCTAAGACAATGCAAGATGCTATTATGAATTCAGACGAAAGATATAAACAAATTATCGCTAAGTATGATAACGATAATTCAAGATACTTAACTGAAAAACAAAATAGAGATAACTTACGTGCTGATCTTGAAAAGATTTCTAATATGCCTAGAAATTCATACACTAAGAAAGAAATGCAAAGAATTAATGTTCAAATCGCTGATTCGAATATTAAACTTAGAGTTCTTAAGTCTGCATTAGATAAGTCTAAGGCTATGAAAGAAACTTATGAAACATCATTTGCTGAAACACAAATCAAGGCTGCTAAGTTAAGAGAACAAGATGTTCGTGGATTTAACAGTGGCGATATTGGTTCAATCTTCGATGATTACGATATCTTCAAAGAAACAATGGGCAGTGATGGTAAGGTTGTAAGACATAGAATTGACCCACGCTCAATGCAAGCGAAAGAAATTGCTTACAGACATAAGAAGTTTATGAACGATTATGAGATTAGAATGCATAGAATTAGATGGATTTTAAGAAAACATAGAAAGATTGACGAAGACTTTGCAAGAGAATTTGAAAGAATTTACAGAGGCAAAGATGTTAAATTCGGCGACAGTCTTAACAACCTTAAACTCCTTATGGATGCAATGGATAGAAAGATTGAAGATCTTGAAAAGAATGGTGGTAAGAGTGGTTCATACAGTGGTGGTGGAACTTCTAGATTAGAATCAAAACTTAATTATGAAACTAGAAATATTAAACAAAAATTATATGAAGACACTCAAAACACTAGAAGAGAGTTTAGAGATGAACTCAGAACAGAAAGGGCTAAACTTAACAATATGAAAACTCAACTAGTTGAACAAATGAATAGAGAAAACATTAAGTTTGAAAGAAAACTTATTGACATTGGAACAGATGTAGATGTTGCAAAAATGAAGAGTATAAACACTCCTAATCAAGCAAAACCTAAATCTAAAAAACCACTTGATGAAGTAGATACTGTTAAATTTAGAGACCAACCACATGTGAGAATTGAAGTAGAAGATGAATAAATTTACTTTGATTTGTAACTAAATATTAAAAACAATAAACTTTTGCCACTTTTTAGTGGCAAAAGTCCTTATTGTATTTGCTAGTTTTTTTTATAAGTTATATACTATATATATAGAAATATATAAGGAGAGTTATATTATGGCAGGTAGAATGATACCTAAATCAACCAAGGTAAAAGTTCAATTTTTTAAAGGCTTTAATTTTTCTGATATTATCGTTGCTGTTTTTGCCCTTGCGCTTGTTGCAATTGCACTTACAACAAACCTTAATATGATGCCAAAACTTATAATTACCGGTGTAATTGGTTTTATTACGGCTATTTTGTTTATGAGTTTAGAGCCAGGTGTAAGATTGTACAAACAAGTTGGAGACTTGTTTAAGTTTATGTTTGGTATCAATACTTATAAAAAACAAAAAAGAAATTCCAAAAACAATGTAATGGGTCTTCTCCCATATGTTGGTATTATGGAACAAGATTATGATGAAAAAAGAAAAATTGGTGTAATTGACTACAAAGAATATTTTGGTGCTGCTGTTGAAATTAATAGTATGCAATTCCTTATGTTATCTGAGTCAAGACAAAATTCTTATATTGAAACATTGGAAAGTGCTTTTAAAACAGTTGCTCCTGAAGATTTGGGTGCAATTTATAAATTTGCTAGACCTATGGTTTTCGATAATTATATCGATAACGAATGTAAAAAGAGAGAATCTATCTTAGAGTCTGTTAGACATGGTTCAACAAATATTAACGAAGCAAGACCACGTTTGGAAATTGCTGAAGCCAGAATCAATAACCTTGAAAATATGAACGTAGATAGTGAATTTCCTGTTCCTAAAGACCATATGTATATCGCATTCTACTGTACAAATATAAGAAACTTACTTCAAGTTGTTAACTTCGTTGCAAGCACAATTGAAAGTGGTTCGGGTGGTGCACTTGAATGTAAAATCCTTGATAGAAAGAAAACAGCAGTATTTTTAAAGAGTTATTACACTTCTGACTTTGATGAAAGAGAAGTAAAAAATATCGATCCAAAAGATTTACTCTCTTGGATTGCACCTGAAAAGGTAAGCTTTGGTTTAAACAGAGTACATATTGACGGAAAAGCATATGCGTTTTTCCAATTATCAGAATATCCTATCGCAGTTCCTAATGCGTGGGGTATAACATTCTTTGGAGTTCCTGGTGCTAAAGTTTGTTTAAAGTTTAGAACCGTTGAACAGGGCGAATCTGAAAAACGTCTTGATAAAGCGATTATGAACGTTAGAATGGAAGCAAACGAAGGACATGGTAAAGCATCAGATGCTTTGGAACTTCAAACTCACTTGCAAACACTTACTGAACTTTTAGGTTATATTAAGACAGGTTCGGAAATGCTTATTGATACTAATATCTACTTTATGGTAGAACAAGAACAAAAGAAAGTATTTAGAACTCAGGTTCTTAGAGCCGGCTTTAGAGTTTATGACTTGTTTGCAAAACAAAAAGAAGCGTTTACAAACTGTAACGTTTCAAGAAGAATGACACTTAGAAAGTATGAAAGAGGTATCAACTCTTCATCACTTGCGGCTATTTTCCCATTCGTATCAGACGCTATTCAAGACCCTAAAGGTTTCTATCTTGGTATGAATTCAGAACCTGTGTTCGTTGACTTCTTCCAAAGAGATAGAGAAAGAATTAACTCAAACATGGTTATCATGGGTAAATCTGGTTGCGGAAAGTCATTCTGTACCAAGTCAATTCTTGCAAACCTTGCTGCTGATAACAGTAAGATTTTCATACTTGACCCTGAAAATGAGTATTTCATTATTGCTAAGAACCTTTACGGAAAAGTTATTGACGTAGGTTCTGCTAAAGAGGGTAGAATTAACCCACTTCAAGTTAACGCTTCACAAGATGAAGAAGATAGCACAGAAGGTAACGTATCCCTTGCGATGCACATGCAGTTCCTTGAAACATTCTTTGGTATGATTCTTGAAGGTATTACCATGGACGGTATGGAACTTTTAAATGAAGCATTAAAGGAACTTTATACAAAGTTCGGTATTACAAAAAATACAAAAATTGATAATGTAAAACCTGAACAATTCCCTATTATGCAGGATTTATATAATTACATTTGTGAAAAATATGAAACTGCAACTGATGATTATAATAGAAATAACTATAAAATCATCAAAATTTACTTAAACAAATTCGCAGAAGGTGGTAGAAACTCCGTTCTTTGGAATGGTCCTTCAACAATCTCTGCGGCAGAAAACTTTATCGTGTTTAACTTCCAATCATTACTTGCAAACAACGCGGGTGCTGTTGCTAACGCGCAAATGCTTTTAATCATGAGATGGTTAAACAACCAAGTTATTAACAATAAAGACTATAACTTCAAATATAAAACAAAAAGAAAAGTTATCGTAGTTATTGACGAGGCCCACGTATTTATCGACCCTAAGCAAACCATTGCGCTTGACTTCATGCAACAAATGGCTAAGCGTATTCGTAAGTATGAAGGTTCTCAAATCGTTATTACACAAAACATCAAAGACTTTACAGGTTCTCCTGAAATTGCTAGAAAGTCAACAGCGATTATCAATGCTTGTCAATATTCAGTAATTTTCTCGCTTGCTCCTCAAGATATGACTGACCTTGTTATTCTTTATGAAAAAGCCGGAAAAATTAATGAAAAAGAACAAGATACTATTGTAACAAACCCTAGAGGAAGAGCGTTCTTCATGACCAGCCCTTACTCAAGAACAAATGTTGACGTTCTCGTTAATGATAGAGTTCGTAACTTATTTGAAAAATTGCGTAGTGATGCAAAATAAAATCCCCTGAAGTTTTTGCAAAGGAGAATAAATTATGCCAAATATATTATTAAGTTTAATTAGTTTACTAAGCAATGGATTTAACTCCATATTTTTGCGAGCGTTTAATTTAATTGCTGGCGTAGGCATGGGTACGGCTGGTGCATTTGTATCAAATACTGGTAGTATGATAGGTAATACAGCAACAGCAATGCTTTGGTCTATTGAAAAATTTGTATTAGGCATAATGGAAGCCCTTGAGTATACTATCTGTTCGTTCCTTGGTATAGGTTCAACTATTGATGACTATACTAATTTTGCCAACACAAATGGTCTTACTGACACTTTTGTAAAGACTTTTAAAGCCATTGTAGGTGTAGCCATCGTTCTTATGATTATATTTACTATATTTGCAATCGTAAGACAAGAATGGCAAAACATTACAAGTAAAAAGGGCTTTAGCCCTGAACAAAACAAAAAAGGCCCAATTGTAATGAAGTTATTTAAAGGAATTATGTCTATCATAGTTCTTCCAATAGCAATGGTTGTTATAATTGGTGCTGTAAACTCAACCTTAACTGCTTTTAATAGAGCAATGAAAGGTGATTATGACTATACTGTTGCATCAAGTGTACTTGCTACATCAAGTTATGATGCAAACAAGTATAGAAAATATGCTGAACAAAATCGAAGAGTTCCTATCGTTATTTCAGCATACAATGTTAAAGATTATAAGCCTGATCAAAAAGATCAACTTTTAACTGATATTAAGTCATCGGTTGTTCAAACAAGACTTACAAATGTAAGAGAAAAATTATATGATGTTACTAAAAACCTTACTTTCCAAGAAAGTTTGGTTTATGAAAACAATCAACTTATAAACAGCAGTAAATATTCTGATTATTATGAATCATTTATTTGCACACCAGAGCAATATCAAATAATGGCTCAATTTATTGATTATGCTCAACTTACTCAAACTAATTTCTATATTAGAGCAGTTGATGATGAATTTGTAGATTGGAGATATGTAGATGATACAGTCTTTGATCCAAATACAAAATCATTAACAATTAATTATAGAGATTTATCTGATGTTAATAGTAATAATTCTTCAGCAGATACTTATTCAATTACTTATTCACCAAGTGTTGAAATAACTTCACCTATCTCTGATGCTTTAGATTCATTAAAAGCAATCTTAGGTGTTGATGAATATAGTGATATTGTTTATAACGAAATGGAAAGAGAAGAAAATTCTTTAAATGTTGTTAAATGGGCAAATGAAAAAGTATCTATTCACTTCTCAAAGAATTTTGATATTAACAAACCAGAAACTTGGACTTCAACTGATGAAATCATTATGTATGAATTTTTCCATTTTTCATCAAATAATGATTTTGCTAATTATTCAATAAATGATTTTTCATATATTGAAGCAATTTCAAATAGAAATCCTGTAACTATTGATGCTTATAAATATGTTTACAGAGAATATTATGAAGATGCAGGTGCATACTCTCCTGAAAAGACAATGACACTTGCTCTTATAAATGGTAACTACTATAAAACACAACTTTCTAACGAAGAAATGGACGCTTATGGTGATTATTATTATGTTTTAAGTGAATATGTAGAAGAGGGAAAAGATGTAAAATTCTTAGACCCAAGTTATGTTTCAATTTATGAAAATGACAAGGATACTTTAAACGATAAAACAAAATATTATCAAGCACAATTTAAACTTTCTACTGGATTTGATATTAATAAACAATCATCATGGTCATACTCAGATCAAATTATAATGTATGAATATTATAAAGATTTATCTTATGCTAACGATTGGAGCAGTTATACAATAACAGACTTTATTGATGGCAATGTAAAAATGAATACATTTACAATTTCTGAACATCCATACAATTATTCAACAAAAGAGTTTAATATTAATGGTAATCCAAAAGTTTATGCTTTAATTAATGGAACATATTACGAAGTTCAATTAGATGCTACAAATAAAGTATATAAACTTCCAAATCCTACAGGTAAGAAATTCTTAGATATTATTAGTTCAGGTGAACAATCACATTCATTCTATAATTATGTTGTAAAAATTGATAATTATGATAAATATGGTATTTCAACAGAAGAAACTAATAAAACAGCAGATGATTTTATTATAGTAAAGAAAGATGGCGTAACAAATTCATATAAATATACTCAATATTTTAACAATGCGAACGCTTATTGTTACTATGGTGTTGGTGATAATAGCGATACAATTTATAATGCAAGTAGTATTGAAAAAAGTGTAAAAGATGAAATGGGAACCTATAATGATGTATTTGACATTAAGTTCTCAACTGGTTTCGATTATACAAATACCGAAACTTGGACATATATGGACTACTTTGTATTCTATCTATATTCAAAATATTTAGCATATTCAAATAATTTTGTGTTAGAACAATTAAAAGCACCAAGAAACGTTATTGGTGAATTTGTAAAGATTGGAACTGCAAAGTCAGGAACTTCAATTACAGAATTTGAATATTTCTATAAGATTGATAGTTCAATTTTACCTGCAGGAACACAAGTTTATTTAAAAGTAAGAGATATTTTAAATATTTCAAATAAAAATGTATTACAAAATATTAATTTAAATACAACACTTGATAAAAATAATTTTGATAAGACTGAAGAAGAGGATAATAAATTAATCATTAATACTAGTGGTATTGAAGATAGTATTTCTCTTAACTCAGCACAAACAGAAACTCGTAAATTTAAATTTTCAATGAACTTTAATATTTCAGATGTTTCAACTTGGACAATTGAAGATTATATTCTTCTTTCTTTAAATGAAAATGGCATTATAAATATTGTAAAAGGTGTTGAAAATACAAAACCAACAGATACTATTTATAATGTAACTAAAGAAGCATTAGCAAACTATTCATATAGTTCTCTTGTTTATAAAGTAAAAGCAGGTGTTTCTCATGACGCACATGCAAATAAATTCTATTTCTTTGGTTCAACAAGTGGGGATACTGCAAATAGAATTTATATAAACAAGGATTATATTGAAGCAACAAAAGGTGTTAATGATATTGAAGAATGGTTTAATTTGAATTTATCAGGTTATGTAGCAAAGAGATTAGGTAAAAATAATATACAAATTGATACATCACAAATTGTTGATATGTTATTTAGTAGCAACAATTTAAATGAACATATTTTCACATTAGAAGAATTAATGAGAAAATTTGTTGCTGAAAAATGTTTTGATATTAATTCTCCAATGTTTAAGTTATTTAGCAAAGTAGAGAATTTATCATATTTCAACGATAAATTTGTATTTTCTAATTTATCAACATGGTCTATATTTGATTTTGTAATTTATTATGCAACAGGAAATGTAGAATCTAAAACATATAAATTAGATGTAATTAAAAATGCAAGTGGTAAATATCTTTTAATTAATAATTATGCTATTGATTATGATATGCTTTATAGTGGTAAAACACCATTAGCATTTAATTCAAGTTATACATTAACATCTAAGGTTGTTACATCTGTAACTACAGATGACCAAGCAGTTACATACTTTAACTCAAATTTAGATAATAATAAAGATATAATTTTAAAAGATTTTAACGATATAATCTACGAATCAAATGCAGTTTATAAATATAATTTAAAAGCCGAAAGTGGTAAGTATACTTATTTAGATACATACCTTTTAGGATTAAAAAATAAATATTCATTAGATAGTAATTCGAGCGACCCTAATGCTTTATATAATTTTGAAACATTTAGATTAAAAAATTCAACAACTTATGATGTATATTTAAAAGTTGGTAAAGTTGATAATAAACTTGTTCTTTTAAGATTAGAAGAAGGAAGTATTGATGAAAAAATAACTAGAAATAAAACATCAGAAATTATTGATGTAACAACTTTATTTACAACAGAAGATGATGTGTTTATTCCTTTTGAAAATATTGCTGATGGAAAATATAAATTACTTGATGCAATAATTTATAATGAAACAAAGACAATTAATAATAATCCATACTTTATTTATAATTTAGATGGAAATAAATTTATATTTGTTAATGATAAATTTATAAAATATGACACAAGTATTGAGAAAAATATTACAAAAGATAAAATGTTTTCAGATGATAACTCATCAAAACAATTTGTTAATGTTGAAGATGCTGATTCAATTGATTATTTATATAACACATATTATAAAAAGTATGTGAAAACAAATATAGGAAATACAACTCCAACTACATATACTATTCGTAATCATAAATTCCAATTAAAGTTAAATAATATTTCAACATGGTCTCCAATTGGTATTATTTTATATAAGAATGAAATCTTAGAAGATGAAAGCATAGTTGGTTCTAATGTTTGGGAAAAAACCTTAGACTTTGAGTGTAAAGAATCATCAGTTGATTCAAGCAAAAAATACTTTAAGTTTACTGGTGAAAGACCAAATAAAACAAGTTATTCATTCTATATTGATGTTTCAGAATGGGTAAATATTATTGAAAATAAGCAAGGTGTTGATGATATTACTTATGACTTTGCATATAATAGCACCTCAAAAGATGAATTATTTATATATTTAATGCTTAACTATGATAACAAAATGAGTGATAATATTAAATCATTCAACACATTTGATTCAGTTATTGAAAATAAATTAAAAATGAAAGCCAATAACATTTTAACTAACTTAAATACAGCAAGTGGCTCAGCATTTTATAGTGTTAATATTCAAAAAGGTGATTCTGTTCCTGATATGAGTATTAGCGATGTTACATCATGGACTTGGTTTGATATAATGTATTATTCATTATTTAATGAAATAAATGAAGAAAGAAGTTATTATCAATACACAAATTCAGATGATACAAAGAGTTATATAAAATTACAAAATAAGGATAAAAATAAATCATACTTTATTGAATATCCAACAAATTGGTATAACTTAACAAATAACAGATTTAAAAAAGGTGATGAAACTAATGTAGTCTTCAATTTAGGTGCAAACAGCACAAAAGTTTCAATTATATATAACTATGTAACAGGAAAAACTGAAGGAAAGATTACAGAATATAAATCATTTGATGAGTCAGTAACATTCTATAAATGTAATGATAGTAATTATATTATTATTAATAATATTGATGATGATGTAGATGGTGGTATTGTTACTGGCGATAATGGAACATTATTCAATTATGAATGTGGTGCTGTTAGAGATAATATCTCTACATGGAGCATTCTTGATTTATTTATTAAAATCGCAAAGAATAATACTGATTATCAATCTAAAACAATTTCAGGTTCAATTTATAATTTAGGAACAGACTATTATTTCTCTATTCAAGATACAAATTATAATATCAACTTAACAGCACTTGGTGTAGTTAATAGTAGTAATATTAATAATGTTAAAACATCTAATAGAGTAAATAGTATAGGAAAAACTGTATTTACTGATATTATGGAATTCCCTGATATGACAGAATACAAAACATCGTTATCTGGTTTAAAATCATTCTTTAAATTAAATGATTCATCATCAGCAAGTTTAATTGAACAATGCTATGTAAAAACAGATATTGAAGAAGATGTTGCACTAAATATATATTTCTCACAAAACTTTGATTTTAGTAATTTCTCAACATGGAAACTTTCAGACTATTTAATTTACTATTTATATGAAAAAACTTTAGAAGGTTCATATAAAAACTTTGGTTGTAAAGATAGTAGTCATACAACTTGTGAACATAAGACTAAAAATTTCCAATACTATGTAAATTTAGGATATGTTCCAGCATATTTAAAGAATTTAAAAATAACAAGTCCAACTGGTGAAATAAATAGATTATGTTTAGTTATTGGCCCAGAAAATTCTGAAATTAGTCAATCAGATATAGGTAAATATTGTTTTGTAAATTATAATTTATTCTATAAATTATATTTAAAAACATTAACCTATGTTGACGTAATTATTGAAGATAAGCAAAGTCTTATTCTTACAATTACTGGTAGTTCAAAAGATAATTCTGATGCACAAAAAATAGATGATTTTGGTATTAAATTTTCAAATGAAATAGTTTCTAATGAATTTACATATGATAACTATGTATATTTTAAAAACAATATGTCAATTTTTGATGCATTTGAAGAATTAGAAGTTACTGATATTTATAGTAATAAAAAAGAAAAACAAGTAAATTTAAGATTATCAACAGGATTTGATATTTCATCTCCACAAAACTGGACAATTCTTGATTATATTGTTGTTTATGAATATTCAAGAAATGTTGCAAATAATGTCTTTTATGGTTTGTCTTTCCAAAACTTAAAAGAAGCAGACTTTTATATTAAGTTAAATCAAATAACTGGTGGTAAATATATTTTATCACTTAATGGTAGTTATTATAATTTAACAAAATGGGCAGAAAATTCTGATGAAGAAATGGTTGTTGTAGATACAAAATTATCAGAAAGTTCTAAAGGCTCAGTAGTTCAAGTTGTAGGAAAGACTCAACTTAGAAATGGTTATGATTTTAAAGTTTTACAAAGTCAAGAAAGATTTAATTTAAATAGTAGTAGACTTGAAATAACAAGAGAACTTGCAGTTGATAAAGATTCATTTACATACACATCAGATGTAAGAATTAAAAGCAATAAAATTTTAAGTAGTTCTTATACAACACCTAATAATAATTGTGATAGATTTGGTGTTAAGTTAACTTATTATAGAAGTCTTAATAGAGAAATGTATTTTAACTTCTTATTCCAAACTGATAGATATCCAGTTTATACAATTTCTCCTATTATAAAAACTGTAAGTTGGCCACAAAAACTTATGAATGATATGATGGTTATGTATCCTGACCTTAACTGGGCAAACTTAATTGCAACTGATGGTTGGATAGATACACTTGGTGAATATCATTCAGGAACAATCTCAGGTCAATTTATAGACAGTGGAAACTCTGCAAATATAACAGCAGTTGGTATGGTATTATCTGAATTCTTCCTTACTTGTGCAAAAGAGGTAGAAAATGGATTTGCAGATTACACTTATGAATCAATTTTCGATGAATCAACATTAAAAGCATTAATGCTTTCAATGCTTGGTGAGGAAAAATATAACGCTGTTGCAATGGAAGCAAAAGTATTTGTTGATTTATTCAACACAGGTTTTGCTTCAATACTTGATAGTTTAGCAGCAGAAAGAGGTATTGATATTAAAAATGGTGAAGTTACTAATTTAGTAACAAGCGTTTATAAATCATATCTCGCTACAGCAATTTTATCGTCAGATATTGGCGAATATATGTATACAATTGCTACAAGAGTTTATTCTCAATATACAATTTATGAATCGCTCGCAAGAGCAAGTAATAACTATGCGGGTTACTTCGCATATATTAATGGTCAACCTGATGAAACAGGAACAACTGTAGATTACTTTACCTATTCATCATTCCATGACCTTGTAAAATATGAAAACCAATTAGTTTCAATACCTAATGATGATGGAACAACAACAACTGAGCATCTTTATTTAAGAGAAGGTGACGTTCCAATGTTTACATTCAACTATAGAAGTGTATATAGAATGTTACTTAAAAAAGGTGTAATTGAATCAAAAGCATATGATAAAGATAGAAAGGTTGTTAATGAAAATCTTTTTGAACAAGAAGTTGTAAAGAGTATTAAAACTTATGACAATCAAACAATTCTTGATTGGCTTTGGAAATTAATTAAAGCAATTGGTAAAACAATTTCAAAAGGTTTTGATGAATTAGAAAAGAGTATCAAAGAATCATTTAACTGTAATAGTTTACTTGAATTAATTATTTTAAGAGCAAGTAAAGCATCAGATGTAAATGGTGCTATTGATAAATTAGTTTCAATTTATGGTGATATTTGGAGAGAAGTATTTGAAGATTTAATCGCACTCTTCAATCAACCAGAAAATACATTCTCAGATGTATTAAACGGATTATGGGACGAATATAATAGTTTCTATATTATTGATACAGATAATCTTGTTTCTAAGGCAGGTATTGATTCAAAAGATCCAATTTATTGCTTTATGTTCGATGTATACTATATCATTAAACAAGAAGTAAGAATTCAAGAAACAAAAGACCCAACTTACATTAAACTTTATAAAGATTATATTATGGGTGATATAAAGAGATGGACAATGGTTAAAGATTCAAGCATCGAAGCCGGTTCAATTTATATCAAAGATTATGAAAAACATAAAGGTAAGAGATCTTTAGCACAAGCACAATTTATTTTAAATTATTTATCATCATTCTCAGTAACTTATAATCAAGACCCAGAGGCAAGTCAAGAAGATAATGAATCTAACTTATCAAATGAAGTGTCAAGTAACTTTAAACTTGATAATCTTCAAACTTATGTTAATATGCTTAAATATACATTTGATTATGAAAAATATTTAAGAGAAGTTAAGGGTCAAACAACAGTAGAAAATAAAGATAAACATGAAAATCGTATTGCTCAAGAATCAATGAAAGTTGCATTCTACGATATTGATAATGCAAGTATTGGCGATATTGCTAAAAAAGTTGTTAGAGTAACACTTACAATGTTTTCTAAATCAGAAAAAGGTGATGCAGAAGCATGGAAGGAAATCAATGATATCTATGATGCACTTGGAAAAATTACTGATGAACTTAAAAAAGTAGTTGATATAAGTAGTGGAGATATAACAAATAATGGTTCAGTTAAAATACCAGGATTTGATTATGAAAATCTCTATTCTAAGATGACAAATGTTTATAACCACATAGGAAGTTATGTAAATGAACAAAAAATTATTGATAAGATTGAAAAGACTTGTCTTACATTTACATTAGCACAATATGGTGATAACTTCGTTGAAGATGGTTTAGATATTGTAATTGATAATACAACTTATAATATAAAGACAGCAGTTTCAGCACAAAGACTTGCTGAATATGTATATGGTGGTGCTTTCTTAACAAAATTTGGTGTTGCTCCAATGTATACAGATGAAGAATTTGAAGGTATAATAAAAACATCATTTGCTTATGATGAAAAAACAGGAATAGGCAAGAAGAAACTTGAAACACTTTCAAATATGAGATCTCTTGCAAGTAAAGTAGCAGATTATACAGGTAAACTTTATTATTTAACTAACTTAAATGATTTATCTGCTGTAAATGACTTATTTGGATTAGAAGATTATTTAGACTTAGATATAAATATTAATGATTTATCTGAAGTTGAAGATAAATTAAAGTCTGATTCAATTTGGACTAAAGATTCTATTTTACTTACTGACTCAATAATGGTTCAAAACCCAATAGTTAACAATGGTTTCTTAACGACAAGTTATGTAAAATCAACACTAGAATATTTAATATTAGACTTTATTATTGCAAATGAATATTTATCTTATGATGATCTGGAGCAGATTATTATAGCGGAAAATGATAAAGCGATATTAAAAGATAGTGGGGACTCAGATTTAATTGCTTGGGCTGATGGAGATACTTTAGATGATGATAAAAAGATGTTAGTTCTTAGAAAATATCTTTTATATATTCAAACAACAACAAATGAATATATTGAAGATGCTAGTGGAACGGATATTACATCTTCAACAGCAAGCACAACAAGTGGTGACCGTTATTATGGTTATTATATAGCACCAACAGCATCACTTAAAGGTTATTCAGGTGACTATGCACATGATGACCATACTGCAAGTCAAAGAGTTGAAGAAGTATTTAAGAAAGTTATTGGATATTTAACTGGTTATGACGATGATGAAACTGAAGGATATAATCCAGATTATGATGGTATAACAATAAACTATGATAATATGAATTTCCAAAGATTAAAACTTATCTTAATGAATGCTTTGATTGACTATAAGCAATATGAAAATGCAACTGGTGAAGCAAACACTAAGAGATATATTTCATTATTTAATTTAATTTGTGGTGAATTTAATTATTATACTTATTCAAATAACTATAAGGGTCAAACCTCTGTTATTAACTCATCAAATGAAACGATGGTTGGTAGAATAATTAATATGGTAAATAAAAATACCGACCCAACTAAAACACATTACTCAAGTTGTCAAGCAATATGTTATGAGAGTTTTGGTGAAAGATCATATCTTAGAGCACAATTTAAGATAGATAAAACAACAAGCGGTATGATTTTAAAACTTGCTAATATTCCTAATAGACCTATTGAAGAACTTGTAAATTTAGAGTATAATGATTTATATAATAGAGATGGTTATTATGATGAGGCAATGGGTGATACTTTTGTTGTATGTATGTATGACGAACTTTGTGGTATGTATTTCCCAATACTTGCTACAAATAGAAACGTATCATTTATAACTGATTCAAAAGATAAAGCATATTTAAATCATTTCAAAAATGCAAATGATTTAGCAAAAGAAGGTATTGAACTATCTGTTAAAAA
>JAFTMY010000061.1 GCA_017452165.1 Clostridia bacterium
ATTCTTTAGATACATTACCATTAGCATCAACTATAGGTGTTACAAAATAATGACCTTCGTCTTTCTTGTTTGTATCATAATTTGTTGTTGGGTTAAGTTCAGCATCATAGAAGTCTGCATAATATTTTTCTTTAGTATTGTATGCATAGAAATGTTCATCACCAGCAAAAATCTTATTTAATGTAGTAAGTGCTGAAATGAATTTATCTGATGAATATAAATCATAGTCAACATAATTACTTGCTGGATCATCAATATGATTTTTATAAGCATAAATATCTGCAACTTCTACATCACAATTAAGATCCTCAACATTTCCAAATAAACTATCATTTTGAATTGCTGGATTATACCAAGAACTAAGTCTAACATCATCAAAGTATCCTAAATATGTATAACTTGTTCCCATTTCAAATTCTGAATCTGAAAGTTTTAAGAAATCTGTTTCATTATAATATGGTTGACCAGGAGTATTTGTTCCATTAGGAATATAATACCAATCTTCTACATTATAATATTTATCAGGGTTTGCATCTCTATCTGCAGCAGCAACACCTTGACCATATTCTGCATAGTTATCATAGTTATAATACCATCTAAACCATGAATGGAAGTCATAGTGAAGTGGAGTTACTCCATCTTCCTTCTTTTCACTAAGTTTGTCAAGAAGGTCAAATGTTTCATCATATTTTACATCTACAACTTTATATAACTCATAGTTAGTAAATGTTAATTTGCCACTTGCATCATATTTACCAATTGTATTTACTACATCTCTATCATCATCAGAACCAATTGCATTATAGAAGTAAAGTTTATAAGTTTGTGCTTCCCAATGAGCAAATAATGTAATTATATGATCAAGTTCACTATGAACACCATAAGTTTCTAATTCAGTTGCATTATTATAGAAGTGTTTTGTAGTTGTATTATTAGCATTTCCTGCATCATAAAGTTCACCACAATCTTCGTTTATAGAACCTTCTTGAACCATCTTTAAGTATAAATCATAGTCAAATTTAGGTTGTGCATTATTATTGATTGTATATGTTCTATCTACACCTTGAATAATTCTATGTGAATCATCACTCTTAGATAAGAACCAACCAAGCCAATTATAACCATATCTTTGACCCATAATATATGGTAAATTATCCCAAACATTTGTATCAAATGTTATGGTTACCTTATAAAGTTGAGCAAATTTATCATATAATTTTGTAGAATCATTAAAGAATCTAGCATAAGTTAAGTTACTACTATTATAGAATTCTTTATTTTCTGTTTCATCCATCATGAAGAATCTAACTGTATAAGTTTCAGCCTTCCATCTAGCATACATATTAAATGAACCAGATAAAATCTTATTCTTTAATTCTTCATAGAAATTATAAGCATATGTGTTATCATTTTCTGCTGAAGCAATAAATGATGTAAGGTTATCAAATAATGGATAACTTGTATTTTCCCAATCACTTTCAACACTCCAATCAATAAATGAATAACCAACCATATCAAATGTTCTAAAGTCAATTAAGTTAGTATATGTAAACTTATCGTATTCATCAGTATCAATATTAACTGAAACATAACCTGTTATTTGGTTTAAAAGAATATAATGTGTTGATGTTTCATTTAAAGTATTATAAAGCATAATATCAGTTGTTATATTGTCTGTAAATGCATAAGTATTAACTTCTTCTGTTTTTCCACCACCCAAATTATCAAGTAATTGTGTATAAGCACTTGTTATATCACTATAATTAAATGTTTGGTTATAAACAAATTTTTGATTATGAACTTGATCATCTGCATATTCAAGAGATTCTGCTGCACTATAATATGAATTAATATCAGCAATATTCTTTACAGGTTGATTAATATTATGAACAATTACTGGACTTGATGAATCTTGTTTATTAGAGTTAAATCCAACTTCAAAAATCATAGGAGTTGAATAGAATTCCACATCAAAACCACCAGTAAGGTAACTCATTACATCACCATCAATATCAAATGTATAAACTCCATTTTCATATTTTGTAGTGATTTTTAAGTTTTCATTAAATTCAAATACACCATTATTATTTGTTGCTTCATGAATTTCACCAGCATTTGTTGTGATATATTTAAATGTAATACCTTCTTTTGTGATAATACCAATAATATTTATAGCATGTTCATCATTATCAAATGTTGCAAGGTTATTTACTCTACCTAAAATTCTAAATGTAGCAAGGCTATAACCATCAATTTCAGTATATCTAAGAACTACACTTCTACCATAATATGTAAGTGTTGCCTTTCCTGCATTTTCATTATAATCAAATGTTGTAGGAGTTGTATTTTTATAATGGATATAGTAATCTGTTTCAACTTTAGTTAATGTTTTACCATTGAACCATGTGTATTTTGAATATGGGTCAAGTCTTGAAGCATAAACGTTACCTTCTGTATCAGTAACATTTAAGTAAGATCTAACTTCCATATCATTTGATACAACGTTAAGTCTAAATTTAACGAAACTTCTACTATTTTGTTTTCCATTATCATCTGTGTATGTGAATATTTCTTGCATTGGTTTAAGATCTGCAAGAACATAGTTTGTTGTAGAACGAGCAAGTAAACTTATCTCGTTTTGTCCTTCTTCAGGTTTACCTTCATAAGGAACACTACTGTTGTAAACATAACCATTTTCTAAATGGAATGAATAATATTTTCCAACTAAGTTAAGACTAGCACCAACAGAGAAGTAGTTAGCATAACCATATACAATTGCTTCTGCAAAATACATTGTGCAATCAACGCCTTCTTTATTAACGCCAGCAAATTCGCCACCCACGTATTCAGCAACTTCATTTACATCACCACCAAGGTCAAGTAAATAGTTGTCAACATTTAAATCATTAATGTTTGATGCTGAAGTTAAAATATTAACATCATCAGCTTCAAATCTAATAACATTGTGAGAAATGAATTTTACATCAATTGATAAATCGTGATAAATACCACTTACAGCAATTGATGCAGTTCCATCCATTTGATTCATAAGAACCATAATGTATGGTAAATTGTCAAACTGTTTATTATTATCAATATATTTTGTTTGACCATTTTCATAATAATATGTCTTTTTAACATTATTATCATCTAAATAGATATAGTAAATTCTACTATAAATATAATGTAAATCTTGTGAATCACCTACATTTGTGCCTGAATTAAAGTTATAGTGATATGTATATTTAGAATTATCAAATCTTGTAATAATACCATTACGAGAAATCTTTAATGTTCTATTTTGATAATTAAATATAAAATTATCAATAATATAACCATTTTCTACAGATATATTAAATACTTTGTAATCTGTTGGTAAAATATCAGTAAGTGAAGATGTGATGCTACCAAACATATTAGCAGTAAAGTAAACATCTTCTGCTTTTGTAAGACTAGCACTTGTAGTAATATCACTTGTAATATCAGTAAATGTAGCAATTACATCAATTGAATCATTTTCTACAATATCATCACTGAACAAGAAATAACAATAACTTGTTTCAGGTGAATAAGAACTTGTGCTTGCACCACTACTATATGAGCAAAGGTATAAAACAAAGTTATCACCAAGGGCAAATGCTTTTATTACATTATAATCATAAGTAAGTTCAAGTGCCTTTGATTTACAAATATAATCTGTTCCATTCTTATTGTATTCAAATGAACCAACTTTAAATGTAGTTGGATAGTAACTTGTATAAACACTTGCATTAGGAGATGTTACTTTAGATAAATCAAATCTATATGTATCATCATTATATCCATCATTAAATGTATAAACATTTTC
>JAFTMY010000062.1 GCA_017452165.1 Clostridia bacterium
ATGTTGGATTAAGCATAATACCAGCATTAGCATCAAAGATAGATGTTCTTGAATCATTTAAAATATCGCTAGATACAATAGCATCTTCTGTGTAACCAATAATACCCTTATATTGTTCAGATTCTGAAGCAGCCTTCATAACTGCTTTGATTTCATCATAAGTTGTTTCTTTTGAAAGTTTAACAGTAAGGTCAACAACTGAACCATCAACTGTTGGAACTCTCATACTCATACCTGTAAGTTTACCTTTAAGAGATGGGATAACTTCACCAACCATTTTTGCAGCACCTGTAGAAGATGGGATAATGTTACAAGAAGCAGCACGTCCACCTCTCCAGTCTTTTGCAGAAACGCCGTCAACTGTTCTTTGTGTAGCAGTTGTAGCATGAACTGTTGTCATTAAACCTTCAGCGATTCCAAAGTTATCATGGATAACCTTAGCAAGTGGTGCTAAACAGTTTGTTGTACAACTTGCGTTTGAAACAACAGTCATATCTTTTGTATATTCATTTTGGTTTACACCCATAACAAATACTGGTGTGCCTTTACCAGGAGCAGTGATAACTACTTTCTTAGCGCCACCTTTTAAGTGTCTAGCAGCATCTTCTGCTTTTGTAAATTTTCCAGTTGCTTCAGCAACATATTCTGCACCACAACCAGCCCAATCAATTTCTTCTGGGTTGAGTTTGTTGAACCATCTAATCTTGTTACCATTAACTACAAGATATGAAACATCTCCATCAACTTCTGCCTTTACATCAGCATTGAATGTTCCGTGAACTGAATCATACTTAACCATATAACATGCATAGTTTACATCAATAAATGGGTCGTTAATTCCCACTACTTCAATGTTGGTGTTATTTTGGATTGATGTTCTGAGAAGAAGTCCACCAATTCTTCCAAAACCGTTAATACCTATTTTAATTTTTGCCATAAAATACTCCTTTATTAAATTTTTGACAATATAATTATATTCTAAACAAAAAAATAAAGCAAACAATTATACGATTATTCTTTACAAAAATTAATGAATTTTTTATAATATTATTGGTAGATTTTTTTGCGATTATAAAAAATCTATTGTTTTAATAAAAATTTAAAAGGAAGGTTGTTTATGGCATTTGTAAATACTAAAAAAATGTTAGAAGATGCTTTAAAAAATGGTTATGCTGTTCCAGCATTTAATATTTGCAATTTGGAATCAGCACAAGCAGTTGCAGAAGTTGCAGGAGAAAAAAATGTTCCAGTAATAATTTCAGTTTCTGAAGGTGCTGGAAAATATGCAGGATATGATTACATCACAGCAATCGTAAAAACAGCAAGTAAACACTACAAAAATGATATTGCTCTTCACCTTGACCATGGTAAGACTTTTGAAGCATGTAAGGCTGCTATTGACGCAGGTTTTACAAGCGTTATGTTTGACGGAAGTGCTCTCCCTTATGAAGAAAATGTAAAAGAAACAAAGAGAGTTGTTGAATACGCTCACTCACAAGCAAAGTATGTTACTGTTGAAGCAGAACTTGGAAAAATAATTGGAACAGAAGATATGATTCACAGCGACGTTGAATCTTTCACTGACCCAGATGAAGCAAAAGATTTTGTTAATAGAACAGGCGTAGATAGTTTGGCAATTTCAATTGGAACTGCTCATGGTGTAAACAAATCTATCTCAACACCAATTATTCAATACGGTGTTATCGATAGTGTTCACGAAGCAAATCCAAATCTCCCACTCGTTGCTCACGGAAGTTCAACAGTCCCAGCAAAATGGGTTGACTTAATCAAAAAGTATGGTGGAGAAATTAAAAAGAGCCAAGGTATCTCTGAAGAAGATATTGTAAAAATGTCAAAAACTGCTATTTGTAAAATAAATATGGATACGGATTTAAGACTTGCTCACACAGCAGGTGTAAGACAAGATCTTGCAGAAAATCCAAATCATTTTGATCAAAGAGATTACAATAAAGCAGGTAAGAAAAATGTTAAAGAGCAAATTGCTCATGCATTTGAACTTGTTATGGGTAAATAATTAGAAATTTTTATTTTTTAATCATATTCAAAAATCCTAAGAAACTATTTTTTTATTCTTAGGATTTTTTATTTTTGCAATTTTTATTTGTTTTAAAAAATAAAATACATATTATTAATTTTTACATTAACAATATGTATTTTTGCTAAAATTTTATTATTTTTACATAAAATATGTGTATTTTTGCATATTTTATAATTAATTTTGCGTTTTTTAATAAGTTCCTGTTATTTCTGAAACTTCATTTCCTTTAACTAAAAATCCCTTTTTTGAAATTCTCATCATTGGTTCATCGCTTCTTGAATCACTATAATAAGCAGAAAGTTTTATCTTAGGAAATTCTTTATTAAATGCTCTAACCTTTGCCTCTCCATAACAATTCTCACCAACAATTTTGCCAGTCTTTATATCATAATTAGTTGCAATTAATCGAACATTTAACATTTTTGCAACAGGCTCAATTATAAACCTTAAACCTGCTGAAACAACAATATCATCTTTTGCTCTTTGTTTACAATACCACTCTAAAATATCATTTGCATTTCTTTGCCAAAATTTATCAACAATTTTATGAATTCTTTTTCCATAAAATGGAACAAAAAAATACATAAGTTCTTTAAACTTTTTTTTGCCTATTATTTTCATACCATAGAGAGCAAAAACTATTAAAAACCATGGAGAAAATAATAATAAATAAGGTCTTGAGAAAATCATATAAAAAAAGAAATGTGTTGAGCAATCCTTTTTGTAAATTGTTTTATCAAAATCATATCCTATCATATCCCATAACCCCCCTTATAATCATTATATTATAAATCGTTACTTTTAGTCAAATTTATTGCTATTTTATAATAAAAAAAGTATTATTTTATATTTCAAAAATAATACTTTTTTTATTATTTACTTTTTATATTTCTAAATTTTAAAACAAAATATACTATTAAAAAGATTAAAGCAACAGTATTTATAACAATTGCTATAATATTAAGTCCCAAAAATCCACTTCCAATTAATGCAGGGCTTTTTATTGATAAAATAAATTGTATAAAATTAAATAACAAAATAAATATATCAAACAAAAACGCAAGTGCACAAGTTATGACAAGGCACAATAACAAAATATCATTTTTTAGTTTATAAAATAATTTAATCATTATTTTGCCTCCCCATATATAAAGTTTAAAAGTTCTTGATGCGAATTAAACTTTGTAGCACCTGTATCTTCCGCACCGTAACCAGTAAGTTCTCCAGTATTTAAATCAACTAAATACATTGATGGAACATCTGCTCCTGAATAGTAAGCATTGTTTGAAGCATAAATATTATAAACAGTATTATAAAATCCAACAATACCTGCCCCATAGAAACTCTTTACTGCTTGGTTATCAAAAGAAACTGACGCATAACAATCTGATATAGTTGCATTATTTGAATAAATTGAATCAGGTGCTTTATATGAACCAGCAATACCACCAGCATAAGACTCAACAGCATTTGTAGTCATTTTTCCTTCAAAACCACTTTTTATAATCTTGGTTTGAACACCATAACCTGTAACACCACCAACAAAAGTAACACTTAAACTAGATGTCACTGAGATTGTTGATTTTGAAACAGAGTTAGAAATAACATAAGTTAAATGTGGTGAAAATGATGAGTGGTAGTTTGCATAACCTGTAAGACCACCTGCATAAATGGTTGCAGACTTGCTATCACACTTTATATCACCATTATTAATTGATGAATCAATATGAGTAAAATTATATGCTGAAATTCCACCTGCATAAACACCAATATTTGAAATAATTGTTTGATTATTCTCAATTTCGATTTTTGATGTTGCCTCAATATTTCCATTGTTAGTTGCTCTTAAAATTGAACTAGTATTTATAAATTCAAAATAACTCATTAATCCCTGCTCAGTAATTTTATATGTAAATGAATTATAACAAGTTATACCTGATACATAAATATTTGAACTATCAGAACTAGCAAAAATATCTCCATTATTTGTAACGTCAACTAACTCTTTGTTGTTATGAACAATAATACCTGATGAGTAAGTTTCAGCAACAAGTGAAGTTGCAGAAATCTTACCATTATTTATCACATTAGATACTGTGCCATTATTACTAATTGAACAACCACTTGCGTATATAACAAATCTATCGTTTTGTTCATTTGATGAAGTTGTATTAGTAGATGAAGAACTTATGTCACCATTATTAGCAGTATCCTTAATTGTTCCATTATTATCTATGCAAATACCTGCTGTATTAGGGTGCCATAATGAACTAGATGTTTGACTAAGTTCTAAATTATTTTCACATTTTTCAATGCTACCATTATTATCTATTGCAAAACAAGCAAGGTCAATTGTGTCTACTAAATAAGACAAATTGGTTGATTTACAAGCAACAATCTTTCCATTATTTACACTTGAAAAACTTGATAAAAATGCATTAGTTGAAGAAGAGTTTGTAATCTCTGCTGAAATATTTGCAATAGAATTTTCTATTGTGCCATCATTTTGATTTACAAACATTGATAAATATGAGTCTTCACTATTTTTAAATTCACCATTTATATATCCAGAAATTTCGCAATTTTTAATAATTCCACTTGAAATTTCTGCAAAAAATGCAGTATTTTTAATAATTTCTAAATTATTATGTTTTACTTCAAGTTTTAAATTTTTTATAGTCCCTGTTAAATTTTTAATCATTGGTGAAACTAAAAAATCACTTGAATAAATAGTTTTACCATTACCATCAATACTTCCAGAAAAATTCTCTATATTAATGCTTTTAGTTAAAACTATATCATTATTTAGTATATAAACGATATTTAAAATATATATAATAGTAGAATATTGAAATAGTAAATTATTACGACAATTATCTAATTTTATAATTCTATAAAAATACTATAAAATAATAAAATA